>JALUNK010000133.1 GCA_027055255.1 Ghiorsea sp. | reverse complement strand
GCGCATATCTTATGAAGCAAATATGCTTTGTCAAATAATACCTCGTAAACGTGCCAACCTCTAAAGAGTACCTTTACTGATAAGGTTGGGAATAGCACAAAATATCAAAATAGACACTTCGCTCTTCATATCATTCGTGCATCAAACACAAAGGAGCACGATATGAGTATCAACTATAAAGACATTTGGGAAACTTATCAGTCATCATGGAACGTCACATCAGTAAGTGAAAAGCTAGCCCGATTCGAACAGGCAATGGACAACAATGCTATTTACCAAGACCCGCTTGCTAAAACAAAAACTTGGGATGAGCTTGTGGCATATATGTCAGACTTTCACCAGCAGGTTCCAGACAGCAACTTCACCACAACTTATTTTCAAGCGCACAACAATCAAAGTATTGCCACATGGGATATGACATTAGCTGATGGCACAGTTGCCATTCAGGGTATCAGTCATTGTGCCTATAACGATGCTGGAAAGCTTGTATCTATGAGTGGTTTCTATGAGCTTCCACCCAAAGCATAAGGCAATGAGGCAAGCATCATGAATTATCTGAAACGCGTACAAATGGGTATTGATTATATTGAAAATCATTTAGATTTTGATGTGTCTCTCGCTGAGGTTGCTCAAGCCACTGGGTTAAGCCAGTGGCACTTTCAGCGTATTTTTAAGGCATTAACGCATGAAACATTGAAAACATATATTCGCTCTCGAAGGATGGCGAACGCACTTGATAAACTGTTATCTACACACTTCCGCATCCTTGATATTGCAATATCGGCTGGCTTTGAGTCTCAAGAAAGTTTCACCCGCGCTTTCCAGAAAACTTTTGGCATAAGCCCCAGTGCATACCGAAAGCTTGGGAATAAAAGCTTATTCCTCAAAAAAGCTGAGTTTAATGCTGATTACCTTAAACATATCAATCAAAATATTTCTTTAGATCCTGAGATTTATACGCAGCCCTCTATGCAGCTTGTAGGCTTGAGAACCCAGTTCTACAGCGTGGATTCTGAAAAGAATAATATTGCAGACAAACTTCCTGCTTTGTGGGCTGAATTCTTGGAGCGCATAGGTGAAATCAAACATACAACATCAAGCACATGTTATGGCGCAGTCAAACAAACGGATAAAAACAGTGACCTCTTAGAATATTATGCAGCAATCCCAGTATCAGATATTTCTTCAATCCCTAGCGGCATGGAAAGTATTGAAATTGTATCGAGTACCTACGCAAAGTTTACGCACCAAGGTGATATGAAAAACCTCAACGATACCATAAACTATATCTATTCAAGCTGGTTGCTTAAATCAGGTAAACAGCATACATCTGCACCCGACCTAGAGGTCTACAAACCTGATGAGTATGAGCCTTGCTCAGCATCATCAAAAATGTATTACGCTATTCCTATCCAATACTAATTAAAACATATATGATGATAAAAAGTTCTTCCTGAAAGAACAACCTCACAAATATAGTTATGCATAGTCTAAACCTAGTGCAATAATTCTTGCTTTTACCTTGTCAGAACTCAGCTCAACTGCAGCCTCATCTGTGCTCGTGCCTTCTATTTCAAACACTTCAACTTGTGCAAAGCCTAAAAAACCTAGAAGCAACTGCAAATATGGCGTGAGAAAATCCATCGGCTGCATAGCTTCATCAGAAAAAACAGCACCTGTTGCTGTAATGACATACACAGGTTTTCCTGTAACCAAGCCTTCAAAGCCTGTGTCTGGAGAAAAAGAAAATGTTTCACCAACACGTGAAACTTGGTCAATCCAAGCCTTTAATGCTGAAGGAACTGAAAAGTTATACATGGGCGTGTCAATCAAAACTATATCCGCTTCCTTGAGCTCAGTAATAAGCTTATCAGATAGAGCCGTCGCCGCTTTTAGTTCAGGTGTGTGTTGCTCTTTAGGTGTATAATATCCAGTGATAGTTTCCTCCGAAATATGCGGAATAGGCTCCTCAACTAAATCTCTTGTAACAACGCGACCTTCCAAGTTTGCGTTTAGCCAGTGTTCAACAAAAAAGTCAGCAATGTCTCGGCTATGTGAGCCATCAACCCTTGAACTAGCATCGACACGTAATAATGTTTTCATAAATAATCTCCTTTTTAATTATGCGTTGATGCGCAGTGTATTGATTGCTTTATATGCAATAAATATGGTTGAATGCAAATGATAATTGCGTATATTGCATCAATGGACATTGAAAACCTGCATATTTTCACAGACGTGATGTTATTACGAAGCTTCACTGACGTGGCGAAAAAGAAAAATACTGCCCCATCTTCCATATCCCGAAGCATTGCAAATCTTGAACGGGATTTAGGTGTCCGATTATTCCATAGAACCACAAGAAAACTGGAACCAACAGAAGCGGGCTTACTCTATTATGAACAAATCAGCCCTCTACTCATGGAACTAGACAATGCAAAGCAAGCCGCCATTGATATTAACCAAGAACCAAAGGGTACATTGCGTATTACGGCATCCACAGTATATGGTCAGATGTATATCACACCCCTTTTGCCCATACTGACAAGAAAATACCCATTATTAAAAATTGAACTACTATTAACAGATACCTACCTTGATTTAATCGAAGATCGCATTGATGTTTCTATTCGTCTCGGGGTGCTCCAAGACTCATCTTATGTCGCAAGAAAACTTAGTAATATGGAGTTATTTATCTGTGCTACACCCAAATATTTAAAACAGCGATCCACACCCAAGCAACCCAAAGACATCCAAAACCACGATTGTCTCATTTTTCCACGCCCTGGTTACAATAACACTAATTGGATGTTCAAGCAGGGTAACGACGTTGTTAAAGTTCCTATTCAAGGTCAGTGCTTAATTACCAATTCCAAGGCTATTAAACATTGTGCCTTATCCGATATGGGTTTGGCACTATTGCCTGACTGGCTTATTCATCAAGAACTTGAATCAGGAGAATTAGTGCGGGTGTTCGAAGACTTCACTACAACAGCAACTGACTTTGATGGCGGTGTTTATGTTTTATATCCAACTCGTGAATATATACCTTTAAAAACAAAAGTTTTTATCGATCTGCTCAACAAAAATATTCCCCAAACACATATCAATTAAGCAAGCGCATATTTTCTATCCATGAGAATCAGTTTATGGCTTCAAGTGTCGGGCGGCTATCGTTTACTGCGCACATCCAAATAATCGCGTAGCGCATCACCTGCAAGATTTGCGCTCATCACAAGAAGAAACAGCATCAAACCTGGATAAACCACCTGCATAGGTGCAACCAACATCAGTTGCGAGCCCTCTTTAATCATGGTTCCCAATGATGCATCAGGTGGCTGAATGCCAATGCCTAAGAATGAAAGCCCTGCCTCGCCAATCATCACGGCAGCCAAACCAAAGCTTGCCTCAATCAAGAGTGGTGCTGCGATATTGGGCAATAAATGTTTGGTGGCAATATGTATGGTGTTTTGACCACTGGCAATGGCAGCTTCAATGTATGGTGCATGTCTAAGGGATAACACTTGCGCTCTAGTCAACCGCGCAAAGCCTACCCAGCCCACAGCAGCAAGCGCGATAATCAGCTTATCCACACCAGGGCCAAGTACCGCAGCAAGGGCTATCGCCAATAAAATGCCGGGAAATGAAAGCACAATATCGACAAAGCGCATCAGCAAACTATCCACCCAGCCGCCAGCCCATGCGGCAATCATACCCACAGTGATACCCACTACCGCACACAAACTCATCACACTTAAAGCAACTGAAAAAGATAGGCCAATACCTTCAGCTAACCTATCTAAAACATCTCGCCCCAACACATCCGTGCCCAACCAATGCGCACTTGTCGAACCGCTTAACACTTGCGCCAAATCAACTGCATGCCCATCCACCGATTCCATAGCGCCCACCAACAACACCAATGCTGGCAGCAATAAACAAGCATAAACACTTTTGGGTATCGCTTTGATAAACATCATTGCGCCCGCTGCCTTGGATCTAGCCACAAATTTAATAAATCTGCGAGCAAGTTCGCCAACACATAAAACAAGGCAATAATCAGCACGCACCCTTGCACCAAGGGATAATCCCTGCGCTGAATTGCCTCAATCGTTAATAGCCCAAGCCCCGGCCAATCAAATACGGTTTCGGTAATCACTGCCCCACCAAGCACTGCGCCCATCTGCAAGGCAAACATGGTCACCACGGGAATCGCCGTCATACGCGCTGAATGTTTCCACCATAATGTGGTTTCAGGTACACCCATGGCTCGCGCTGTGCGAATCGCATCCGATTGCATGGAATCCAGCCAGCTTGCTCGTGCCATGCGCGATAATACCGCCGCGAGTGCCGTGCCCATGGCAATAGTTGGTAAAATAATACTGCCTGAGGCATCCATACCTGACACAGGCAACCAACCTAAAAATACGGAAAACACCAGCATCAACATGGGCCCCAACCAAAAGTTTGGAATGGATACGCCGAGTAGTGAAAAGGTCATCGCCAACTTATCTTGAGGTTTATTTTGGAAACGTGCTGCAATCATGCCCAAAGGCAATGCCAACAGGATAGCGAGCAATAAGCTGGTGGCTGCAAGTTTGGCTGTGGCGGGTAATCGCTCTGTAATCAATGTCCAAATATCACGTTGGCTGATGATAGATTTTCCCCAATCACCCTGGGTTAAACCGCTGATATAATTGATATATTGTGCATACAACGGTTCATCCAAATGCATACTTTTTCGCAAGGCTTCTTTGTCCGCTGCCATGGCTGTTTCGCCCAAAAGCGCATCCACAGGGTCACCCGGCACAAGGTGAAGCAAGAAAAACACCAGCGTGACCACACCAAGAATCGTGGGCAAGGATTCCAAAATACGGAAAAAGATAAGCCTAGCTAACATGGCGCAAACGTATCTTTAACCCTCAATTTTGTCATTATTTTATAAGCGTTTGCATCATATTTCAGCGAAATGAGACAAAAGCCTTTGATTTGTTTAGGCTGCGCGGTCTTTTGATAGCTTATAAAGCAAAAGACGATAGACCGATTTTGGAGTACACGAACCGTGGCAGACGATAAGAACCAAGAAACATTCAATTATAAAGACACCGTTTTCCTGCCGAAAACTGATTTTCCTATGCGTGGTAACTTGCCCGTCAATGAGCCAAAACGCTTAGCCAAATGGGAAGAATCAAACCTTTACGCACAAATTCGCGAAGCACGTAAAGATGCACCTAAATTCATCCTGCATGATGGGCCGCCATACGCCAATGGCTCCATTCATATCGGTCATGCAGTCAACAAAGTACTTAAAGACATCGTAGTTCGCTCGCGTACTATGATGGGTTTTGATGCGCCATATGTTCCTGGTTGGGACTGTCATGGTTTGCCGATTGAATTGAAAGTCGAAGAAAAATTTAAGAAGAAAAAGCGTAAAAAAGAAGATATTTCTGATTCTGAATTTCGCATGGAATGCCGTGAATATGCCAAAGGGCAAATTGATATTCAGCGCGAAGAATTTAAGCGCTTGGGCATCACAGGTGACTGGGAAAATCCATATGTGACCATGGACTATAAGTTTGAAGCCAACACTGTGCGTGAGATTGGTCGTTTTCTTGAAAATGGTGGTTTGTATAAAGGTGCTAAACCTGTGCATTGGTGCGTTTCTTGTGCTACCGCTTTGGCAGAAGCAGAAGTGGAACATGAAGACCACACTTCATCATCTATCTTTGTAAAATTCAAAGCAGGTGAAGATTTAAGCGATATTGATGCTGCTTTGACATCTGATACATCGGTTGTTATTTGGACAACCACACCGTGGACCATTCCTGCCAACTTGGCAGTTTCTGTTGGCCCTGATTTGGATTATGTGGCCAAGAAAATCACCGATGCAGGTGAATGCGAAAACCTTGAAGCTGGTGAAGTATTGATTTTGGCTGAAGGGCTTGCCGACAGTGTGCTTGCTGAAATTGGTATCACTGCTGAAACAGTGGCTCATTTTAAAGGTGCAAAACTTGAAAATCGCAAATTCCGTCACCCATACCTCGACCAAAATGCCCCTATTCTTGTGGGTGGTCATGTCACTTTGGATGCGGGTACAGGTTGTGTACACACTGCTCCGGGACACGGGCAAGAAGATTATGAAGTCGGTTTAAAGTACGGGCTGAAAGGCTTTAATCCAGTCGGTGACACAGGCATTTTTGATGCGGGAACGCCTGTGGTTGAAGGGCAGCATGTGTATAAAGCCAATGCAATCATGGTGGAGCATTTGCAAAGCTGTGGTGCATTGTTGGCAAGCGACCAAATTCGTCACTCCTACCCCCATTGCTGGCGCTGCCACAAACCTTTGATTTTCCGTGCGACACCACAATGGTTTATCAGCATGGATAAAAATGATTTAAGAGCCAAAGCTTTAGAGGCCATTAAATCAACTGAATGGACGCCTGCTTGGGGTGAAAATCGTATTCGTGGTATGGTTGAGCAGCGCCCAGATTGGTGTGTTTCTCGCCAGCGCAATTGGGGTGTGCCAATCACGGCTATCAAATGTTCATCGTGCGAATCCCATGCCGTGACCACGCCTGAAGTGGTGGAAGGCATTGCAAAACAAGTAGAACAAGCTGGTGCTGATGTTTGGTTTGCCAAAGATGTAGCTGACTTTTTGCCAGATGGAGCAACATGCCCAGATTGCGATAGTTCGGACTTTGAAAAAGAAACCGACATCTTGGATGTTTGGTTTGATTCTGGTTCAACCCATGCTTGCGTGTTGGAACATAGAGATGAACTACAATCTCCTGCTGATTTATATTTGGAAGGCAGCGACCAACACCGTGGTTGGTTCCAATCTTCATTGCTGGAAAGTATGGGCACACGTGGCGTTGCACCATTCAAGGCTGTATTAACCCATGGTTTCGCAGTGGATAAAAATGGTAACAAAATGTCCAAATCCAAAGGCAATGTGGTTGCGCCACAAAAGCTTATTAATCAAATGGGCGCAGATATTTTACGCCTATGGATTGCCTCGGCAGATTATTCGGCAGATATTCGGGTTTCCGATGAAATCATGAAACAACTCGCAGAATCTTATCGTCGCATTCGTAATACGATTCGTTTCTTGCTGAGCAACTTGGAAAACTTTGATGTGTCTCAATCTGTGCCACTGGCAAAACGCAAACCATTGGATTTATGGGCTATGTCTAGGCTTGCAGAAGTCAGTGCCAATGTAGACAAAGCTTATCACAGCTATACTTTTCATCAAATCCACCAAGAAATTCATAATTTCTGCTCAGTTGATTTGGGTGGTTTCTATTTGGATGTGGTAAAAGATAGATTGTATTGCGATTCGACTGATTCAACGCGCCGTTTATCAGCGCAATCCACCCTATTCGATATTGCGCACACATTGGTGCGTTTGATTGCGCCCATTGTGCCTATGACTGCAGAAGAAATTTGGGAACACTTGCCAAGTGCAGAAGCAGGAAGCATTCATTTGCAAACCTTTAACAAAGTTGCGCCTGTAGTTATCGATAACGCGGCATGGGATAAATTCTTTGCCATGCGTGAAACGGTGAATACTGAAATGGACGTTGCTAAGAAAGATAAAATCATAGGCTCATCTATTGCAGCAAAAGTGAGCATTCCTGATTTGGATACGAGTTTTGCCGAAGCTGTTGGTGAAAGCTACGAGCAACTATTGATTGTAGCTGAAGCCAATACTGGTGAAGCACTTAGCATTGAAGCCGTTGAGGGTAGCAAATGCCCACGTTGTTATGTGGTGGGAACACCTGCGGACAGCTCACATGCTGTACATAATGCATTGTGCCAACGTTGTTTGGATGTGGTGACCGCTTAAGATGCAACATATCCTCGTCCACTACGCAGAGCTTGCTCTCAAAGGTAAAAACCGCCGTGAATTTGTGCGCCAACTTGCGAAAAATATCAAACAACTGATTGGTACAAGCAAAATTGATAAAGAACATAGCCGCATGTTATTACATGTGGAAGAAGTCACCCCTGCCATGCTCGATCATTTGGCATTGATTCCTGGCATCAGCAACTTTGCACTTACCTTCGAGTGTGAATCCAACATTGAGGCTATGCAAGTCACAGCACAAAAAGCCATTGAAGCAGCTCATCCTGAAACAGATTTGGCAGGTTTTAGAGGCAAACATTTCTCTGTTCGCTCACGTCGTTCCTTCAAACGCTTTCCAATGATTAGCACTGAAATTAATTTTGAAGTCGGTGGTTTCTTAAAAAATCTGTTTGATTTAACCGTGAACATCAGTAACCCTGAAATCACAGTGCATGTAGAAGTGGGTGAAGAATCCACCTTTATTTACACCAATAAACGTAAAGGTGCAGGTGGTTTACCCGTTGGCACCTCTGGTCATGGTGTTGTTCTGTTCTCTGGTGGTATTGATAGCCCCGTGGCGGCTTATCTGATGATGAAGCGCGGCATGCGCGTAACACTGGTTCATCTGTACAACAGCACCATCAACCGCGAGTTCACCAAAATTGAAAATCTCGCCAAACAGTTGTCTTTATATCAAGGACGCGTGCACCTTGTCATGATTGATTTAGAAGAATTTCAACGTCATGCCATTGCCCTTGTGCCACCCCGTTATCGTATGATTATTTATAAGCGGCACATGATTCGTAGCGCAGGTATTATTGCTGATACCAAACATGCCAAAGCCTTGGTTACAGGTGATTCCCTAGGGCAAGTCGCCAGCCAGACTTTAGACAATATCCACGCTATTTATGATGCCAGCAACTTACCGCTTCTTTCGCCACTTTTGGGGTACAATAAAGAAGAAATTATTCAGGTCGCACGCAATATTGGCACCTATGAAATATCTATTGAAGAATATTGTGATATTTGCTCTTACTTGATTGCAAAACATCCTGAAACCAAAGGTAAACGCGAAGAAGTTGCTGAATTTGAAGCCGAGCTACCAACCGAAGGCTTAGAAA
>JALUNK010000132.1 GCA_027055255.1 Ghiorsea sp. | reverse complement strand
TGAGGCTATCAAAGATATGACCGTGCGCGGTGCTGGTGTGATTGGTAATGTGGCAGCTTTTGGTGTGTATTTGGCTGCGCGTGAATTTGAAGCTGACAAAAGTAAAATTAAACAAGCAGCAATGAAAATTCGCGTATCTCGACCTACTGCTGTGAACTTGATGTGGGCAGTGGATAGAATGTTAGAAGTCGTTGCGCAAAGTGATGATGTGGTAAATGACTGTAAAGCCGAAGCTATAGCCATTGCTGATGAAGATGTATTACGAACGCAAAAGATTGGTGAAATCGGCTGCAACATTATTGAAAGCATCATGGCAGATAAAAAGATAAACCAGTTTAATATCTTGACCCATTGTAATGCGGGTTGGCTGGCGATTGTAGATAGTGGTTCTGCCCTTGCACCCATCTATGAAGCACACAAGCGGGGTATAAATGTTCATGTTTGGGTGGATGAAACCCGCCCTCGCAATCAAGGCGCAAGCTTAACATCTTGGGAACTTTTAGATGCTGATATTCCACATACCATTATTCCTGATAATACTGGCGGACACCTCATGCAGCAGGGTAAAGTTGATATGGTAATCACAGGCGCGGACAGAGTAGCGCTCAATGGTGATGCAGCGAATAAAATCGGCACTTACCTCAAAGCATTAGCCGCCCAAGATAATGATGTGCCCTTTTATATTGCATTGCCTATCAGCACCTTTGATTTTGCCTGTGAAAATGGTGTATCTGATATTGATATTGAAATACGCAGTGAAGATGAAATCCATCTGATGCGTGGTATAGATAAGCATGGAAACGTACAAAGCGTGAGAATCAGCCCAGAAGGCAGCCATGCTGTCAATTATGGCTTTGATGTCACTCCCGCGCGCTTGATTACAGGTTTGATTACCGAAGCAGGTGTGATTGCACCGAATAAAAATGCGATTGGAAAGCTTCAATGATTGATGGCGTTATCAAATATCATGTGCAACATCGCAGTACAAAAACACCCGACTTCGCTCAATATACCGAACTTGAAGCATTACGCTGTCACCTTTTTGCTTTGGGTTTGATTGGTGAAACACCTGATGGCATTGGTTATGGCAACTTATCTTTTCGCAACCAAGGTAAACGTGAGTTTGCCATTACAGCCACTCAAACAGGAAAACAACCCACACTCAACCCAGCAGAATATATTCGCATTACCGATTATAATTTTGATACCTTTACCGTATATTCAAAAGGCGAATTTAAACCCAGTAGCGAAGCTTTAAGTCATGCCATGATTTATGAAGTTCACCCTGATATTCAAGCTGTCATTCATATCCACTCCAAACCACTTTGGCAGATGATGATAGATAAAGGTGCGCTTGCCACCACAGCGGAGTACGGCACCGCAGCAATGGTGCGGGAAATAGCAAACCTTTATCAATCCCGCGACCCTTTCAAAAATAATACATTTGTCATGAAAGGGCATGAAGATGGTATCATTACATTTGGTAGAAGCATCAAAGAAGCAGAACAAGCCTTATACCAAATCATACAAGCTAACTTACACAAACGTTGACAAATTAGTATATATCTGAAATATACGCCTATGTGGTGTGTGAAATGAAACTGCTTAGTCAGGTTACGGGTTTTATGTGGGACTCAGGAAATGAGCGAAAAAGCTTAGACAAACACAGCGTGTCTAAATTAGAAGCCGAAGAAGTTTTTTTTAATGAACCTCTTTTGTTGTTGCAAGACCACAAACACAGCCAGAAAGAGCTTCGGTTTCATGCGCTGGGGAAAACAGACACCACACGACTTTTGCATATCACATTTACTATTCGCAATGATAAGCTAAGAGTGATTTCAGCGAGAGATATGCATAAGAAGGAGCGCACATATTATGAAAAAAACACCTGAATTTAAGAATGAAGCCGCAGAACGTGAATTTTGGGAGTCCCACAACTCTACTGATTATGTAGATTGGAATAATGCTGAACTTACCGTGTTACCCAATCTCAAACCTTCTCTCAAACCTATATCTTTACGGCTACCTGAAGACTTAATTGCCAAAATAAAAGTACAAGCCAATAAACGGGACATACCCTATCAATCCTTGATTAAAATGTGGCTTGCTGAGAAGACTTCATAAATCCCTTTAAACAAGTTAAATGCCTACTTCAAAATTGGACTAATGAAAACTTTGAAGTAACGATGCTGTAATCAAATGCCAGCCATCAACAAGCACAAACAGGATAATTTTAAGCGGCAGTGAAATCATGACGGGGGGTAACATCATCA
>JALUNK010000131.1 GCA_027055255.1 Ghiorsea sp. | reverse complement strand
TCATCGCAGCAACTCATGATGATATGATGCGGTATTTACACAGCGATGCAAGATTTACACCTATGATGCTATATTTTTATGCTATTTCTGTTAAATTGCGCTTCTTTGATAGATGAATAATGAGGCAAATACACAAGCAATGATTTCTTTGATTTGGGCAATGGATAACAACCGTTTGATTGGTGCTAACAATCAGATGCCTTGGGGCATATCCGATATTCCTGCTGATATGGCGTGGTTTCGCAAACATACACTGGGTAAACCCGTGTTGATGGGGCGCAAAACATTTGAATCTATTGGCAAGCCCTTGCCCCAACGCCGCAATATCATTTTATCTCGTCAACAAGACTTACAGATTGATGGTTGCGAAGTGGTGCATAGCTTGGATGATGTGGTGAACATGTTTGAAGATGAAGAGCTGGTAGTCATGGGCGGTGCTGAAATTTATAAGCTTGCCATGCCACAGGCTGATCGATTGTATTACACCCAAATTGAACATGAATTTGAGGGTAATGCTTGGTTTCCTGAGATCGATTTAAACACATGGCAAAATGTTCACTCAGAAAGTCATCAACCTGATGAAAAAAACAAATACCCTTACCAATTTGAAATTTATGAGCGCGGAGCACAACAATGATACGTTTCCTACTGATTTTATGTCTATGGTTTACCCCTGCTTGGGCAGCAGACACAACACTTTCACCTCTCGACCAAGCTAAACAAAACATGAGTGCTGGGTATTATGCAAAAGCTTTGAGCACCCTTCGCTCTCTGGTTGCTGAAGAAGAAAACAACTACGAGGCTTGGTTCTTATTCGGTGTCGCCCAAGTGCATGAGCAACAGCCACATCCTGCCATTGAAGCTTTTAGGCATGTGATTGAACTACGCCCAACGTTAGCCGAGCCGCACAATAACCTTGCTGCTGTGTATAACAATTTAGGTGATACAAAAGCAGCCATCAAAGAACTTGAAGTTGCCCTAGAAAAACGTCCTAATTATGCAGTCGCCGAAGAAAACTTGGCTGACTTATACATCAAACGTGCGCTACAATATTATCGCAGCAGTCTTAATCATAATCCAAACCCTACTGTTGAGAAACGTTATGCTCGCTTACTTCACGTTCGTAACCCCTCCGCTTCTGCAGAACCTAATGCCGTCGCTGAACACAAAGCACCTGAACAAACACCCGCGCCAAAAGAAGCGAAAGCTACGCCTATGGCTAAACCAACTGTTATCATCGCTGGCCATACGGAAGCCACGAAAACTGTGGAAGCTGCGCCTATGATTCAGCCAACTGTTATCATCGCTGGGCAAACCGAAGCTAAGGAAACCGAAAAACCGAGTGTCATACAAGACAAGGCAGAAGCAACGCCATCCATTGCTGAAGATATGTCTATCACAGGTGTGTTGGATGCTTTGGAAATATGGCGAAAAGCATGGTCATCCCAAGATTTGGACACATATTTTTCTGCCTATGCCAGTGATTATCAGCCAGACAGTCGCTTCGCAGATATCTCCGCATGGAAAGCTTATAAAACGCGTGTAATTCGCAATAAAACATTTATCAACGTCACCTTTGAAAAGGTTGAAGTCGATATTCCTGCTAGCCGCGATGTTGCTGAAATTCTGGTGCTGCAACACTTTAGATCAAACACTTATGTTGGTGATGACCGCAAAAAAATAACCTTAAAATATACCCCTCAAGGTTGGAAGATTGTTGCTGAGGTATCGCTTCCATGAAGCTAGCCATACTCTTCTTGGGTTTGTGCTTTAGCCTGCAAGCTTTTGCCGACCAAACTCAGCTGCATTCCAATTTGCGCGATAAAATTTGGGATGCGCTAGAGAAAAATCATAATCAAACCTTAGATGTAACATCGCTCAACATTCTAAAAGCGACACTGGCCTTAGAAGAAAATAACCCTAAAAAAGCATTGACTGCATTAGAAAATCTTGATGGTGATGCTGACCCTTTAGCAGAACTTCTCAAAGCTGAAGCACATCGTAGAGAAGCTTTAACGGCGGTGTCCGCCTCGGGCAATTATGCCAAACATCGCAAGCTATCTGAGCAACAATTTGCAGCCATTGATTTAAGTGAAGACTTAAACGAAGCCACGGTTCGCTTGCAAGCCTTTGCCGATAAAATTGATGGCACATCAGGTTTTCCTTTAGATATACTTATGCTTGACCCCAATGTGAAAAGTATCTTCTTGGTGGATAAGGCTCGCTCTCGTATGTTTGTGTACCAGCGTAATGCTGACGAAAAATTTGTTCGGGTTGCCGATGAATACGTGGTCACAGGAGCCAAAGGTGGTGATAAGAAAACACGCGGTGATGCGCGTACGCCCAATGGCGTATATCGCTTCACATCCATTCGCCATGACCCTGGATTACGCGCCAAATACGGCCCTGTTGTGTTCCCCATCGATTACCCCAATTATTTAGACAAATTACACGGTAAAACAGGTGATGGCATTTGGATGCATGGTTATCCCGAATCTAAAAAACGCCGACCACCCCAAGATACACGAGGCTGTTTTGCTCTACCCAACCCTGTGCTTCAACAGATGGAAACTTATGTGAAACCGGGGCAAAGCTGGGTGGTGATTGGTGAAAACTTTGCCTTTGGTGATAAAAGCGAACAGGCCGATTTATTAGCCTCTATTCAATCCAGCTTGCAAACATGGGAACAAGATTGGGAATCGTTGGATGCTGAAGCTTATTTATCGCATTACCATGAGAACTTTCGCTCAGGAAAACGCAATTTAAAAAGTTGGAAACGTTATAAAAAGCGCGTGAATGGTAACAAAAAATTTATCCATGTTAACCTTGATGATATGACCATTATCCATGACCCAACAACATGGCAAGAAGGTGAAATCGTTGTCGTCGAATTTAAGCAGCGATACCAATCCAGCAATTATAGTGACACAGGCAAAAAACGTTTGTATTTAACCCGAGTCAACCCTACAACACCATGGCAAATTCTCATTGAAGAGGGCTTATAAAATGAGCACAGAAGAAATGGATACCGAAAACAAGCCCTTGGATTTTAATGAGCGCCGCACCCAAGCCCTTGCCAAAGAAAATGCTCAGCTGCGTGAATATGTATCCACCATGATGACCCGCCTTCATGACAATGATAAACTTTTTTCTCGGCTGTTTGCTTTGGAAGCCAGCGTGCTTGCAGCAGGTGACCCTGAAGACATGTGCTTCACCCTGTTGCGTGAGCTTCGCAGTCAATTTTCCCTCGATCTCGTTCGCTTTTGGTTTGATCGAGATAGCATCATTGGTGGCACCCAAATGTCTGCATTATCCAATCAGGATTTGATTTGGATTGAGTCTGGTGAAATCAATGCTATGGGATTGAATCGGCGTAATGTTTGGCTTTTACAGATGGAAAAAGACGGTTTTCCATGGATGCAACCGCGTGATGAAGCTTTGGAATCCATTGCTCTACTTCGCTTGGGCACACAAGAGAAACCTTTTGGTGTATTGGGTTTAGGCTCAAATGATAAAGAGCGCTTTCACCCCAATCAAAGCACTGATTTTTTACAACACCTTGGTCAGGTTATCAGCTTAAGTTTAGAACATGCGGTGACCCATGAACGCCTGGCAAGACTGGCTATTACCGATGCTTTAACAGGCACGCAGAACCGCCGTTTTTTACAGCCTTACAGCCATCAACCACTATCCAGTTGGTTTGGTAAAGGTGTTCCCGTAGCCGCCTTATTCCTTGATATGGATGATTTTAAAGGCGTCAATGATCGCTTGGGTCATGCCGCTGGCGATGATGCACTAACAAAAACCTGCGACATTATGCGTAAACATGTTCGCGCCCAAGACCCACTTATCCGTATGGGTGGTGATGAATTTGTCCTTTTGCTCCCTAGCTGCGAAACAGAAAAGGCGACAAGTATTGCCAACAAGATTTTACATGATGTACAAAACACCCCCATTGAAAATGAAAAGATGAGTGTAAGTATTGGGCTTTCTTTTTCAGCCAGCCATGATGATTTAACCTTAACACAGCTTATTAAAAAAGCTGATAAGGCGATGTATGTTGCCAAAGCCTTGGGTGGTAACCGGATAGAGTTTGCACAAGAGAAGGACGAGGAGTAACGCCTGCTTTTCACACAAACTAGCGAACTTTTTGCCACCGAACTCAAACAAGTTCGCTTAGCATCTGAACATACAATCAACAGCTATCACAGAGATTTAAACCTTTTTTTAAGTTTTGCAGCTAAACTTACACAGCAAGACGTTACCCGCTTCAACATACAGCATATTGACCGCGAAATGGTGCAAGACTGGCTGGTCGATGGTCATAGCCAAGGCTTAGCTCCTGCCACATTAGCCAGACGTTTATCCTCCCTTAAAAGCTTGTTTGCTTTTGCATTGCGCCAAAAACTCTGCGCTGAAAATCCAGCAGCAGGTATTCGCGCGCCCAAGCTGGGAAAACGTCTACCCAAGACCTTGCCGCAACATCAAACCCAAGCCTTGCTGGAAAGCACCAATCGCAAGTTTGATGGACGAGAACTGGCGCTGTTGGCATTGCTTTATGGCTGCGGCTTGCGGGTTTCCGAAGTCGTGGGTGTCAACCTCAATGATTTGTCCATGAACTTTAGAAGCAAAGTCGGTGAAGTGCGTGTGATTGGTAAAGGCAACAAAGAACGTATCGTACCCTTGCCTGAAGTCGCTGTGGAGCTGATTGAAAGTTGGCTAAAAGAGCGAGGTAATTTATTACCCAAAGAGAATGCTTTGTTTCTCAACAAATTTGGTAAACGATTAAGTGTACGCTCAGTGCAGCGTATGCTCAAAAGTAGAGCTCTGGAAACAGGCGCTGATATGAGCATCACTCCACATAAACTTCGTCATTCATTTGCCACCGACATGCTTACAGGTGGTGCAAACTTGCGAACCATTCAACAGTTTTTAGGTCATGCCTCATTAGCCACCACAGAGCATTACACCCATGTTACACTACCGCAACTGCAACAATCTTATGAGAAAGCTCACCCTAGAGCCAAGGCTAAGAAAACATGAATAATCCAGTCAATATACGCATGTTTGCCCTGAATATTTTATATGCTGTCTTGATTCAAAAGCACAAAGCCAAAGCCAGCATTGAGCACATTATTTCAGAGCAGAACTGGGAGCCTAGAGATGCCGCACTCTTGCGTGAAATGGTGTATGGCGTGTTGCGCTATTATTATGCTTTAGAAGCAGATGTAAGCCGCTTTATCAAACAAAAACCTGAAGACCATAGTCGCATTGCCTTGCTCTTGGGAGCATATCAACTTCGACATATGCGTATCCCAGACCATGCTGCCGTGAGCGAAACCGTGGCAGCCATTAAACCGTATGTGTCTCAAGATGCTGGTTTTATCAATGCCGTGTTAAGAAAGGTCTCGGATAGTGAACCACCTAAGAAACTGAAACCACATCAACGTGCCGAGCTGCCCAAATGGATGTATACATCTTGGCGTGAGGCTTTTGGTGCGGATACTGTTCAAGATATGATGCAGGCATGCAAACAGCCTGCGGATTTATGCTTGGCTGTGTTTAAGCACCGCACTGCATGGATAGAGCAAGCGGTAGCCCAAGGTTTTGAAGCAACAGAAGGTGAACTTTCACCGTATGCTGTGCTTTTGGATGCCAAGACCAATGTAGCCAAGCTGCCTGGTTATGCTGAAGGTGAATTTATCGTGATTGACCAAGCTGCTCAGGCTGCAACTTTGGGTGTGTGTGTCTCAGAAGAAAAAGGTCATATCTTGGACTTGTGCGCAGCACCTGGCGGAAAAACAGCATTGCTTGCCAAACGCTTTCCCAAAGCAAACGTGACCGCCATTGAACTCAACCCCAAACGTATCCCCCGCTTACAAGAAAATTTGAAACGTTTAGATATTGAGAATGTCGAAATGATGCAAGCCGATGCCACACACTTACCATATAAAGATAACAGCGTGGATGCCATGATGCTGGATGCACCATGTACAGCTTCAGGTACATTGCGTCGCCATCCCGATGCCAAGTTTTTACATGATAAAGAAAGCCCTGAGCAGGTTGCGGTGCTGCAAAAAGAACTACTCACCGAAGCTTTACGCGTGCTCAAACCAAGTGGCTCATTAGTGTATGCCGTTTGCTCCATTCACCCCCAAGAAAATGAAGCTGTGGTTAATGCATTTCACGGTGTGCAAAGCACACAACGCTTATTCCCAAGCCTAACCCATGATGGCTTCTTTTTTGCACAAATCATTAAACAAGGCTAAGGGATATGAGTCACATAGATTATAAAATCAACGTCAAAATATCAGTTCAACAATTTATTAGCTTGCTGCAAACATCGTCACTGGGTGAACGTAGACCCATCCATGATCAAACATGTCTAAAGGGTATGTTAGAAAACAGTAACTTAATCATTTCAGCATGGTCTAAAAATAAACTCATCGGTATCGCCCGCTCAGTCACTGATTTCCACTACGCATGCTATCTTTCAGACCTCGCAATTGATGCGCGCTTCCAAAAACAGGGTATCGGTAAGAAATTACAAAGTTTAACTCAGAAACAATTAGGTGCTCAATGTAAAATTATCTTGATTGCAGCACCCGCTGCCCATGATTATTATGAGCAACTTGGGTTTACAAACAATGAGCGTTGCTGGGTTTTAAATCGGAACCAACGAATCAAGGGAATATCATGAAAATTGTTAGCTGGAATGTGAATTCACTTAATGTGCGATTACCGCATGTTCTGGATTATTTAAACGCACACAAGCCAGATCTGCTCGCTTTGCAGGAAACCAAACAAACCGATGATAAGTTTCCCAAGGATGACCTTGAAGCGGCGGGGTACAATGTCGTGTTTATGGGGCAAAAAACATACAATGGTGTTGCCATTATTAGTCCTCACCCCATTGAAGATGTCAGCACTGACATTCCCAACTTGGATGACCCTCAAAAGCGTGTGATTGCTGCAACCGTCAACGGTGTTCGGATTATTGATGTGTATATCCCCAATGGGCAAGAAGTGGGCTCTGAAAAATATGCCTACAAAATGAAGTGGCTAACCGCACTTCAAGCTTATGTGCACGATGAATTAACAAAACATGATAAATTAGTGCTACTGGGTGATTATAATATTGCACCTGCCGACATTGATATTCACGACCCCTCGCGTTGGGAGGGCAGCATACTCTGTTCCGATAGAGAGCGCGCCCACTTCCAAGGTTTATTGGACTTGGGTTTGCGTGATAGTCTAAGGGAGCTGCACCCTGATGAACCCATGTTTTCTTGGTGGGATTATCGCGCCAATGCATTTCGCCGCAAATGGGGTGTTCGCATTGACCATTTACTCGTCACACCTAACATCAAAGTTATAGATGGTGGCATCCATACGGAAGAACGTGCTAAGGAACGCCCATCCGACCATGCCCCTGCTTGGATTGATATTGATAGCTAATTGTTTTAACCTATCGAACCGTGGAGGTTATCATGTCTAAAACTATGAAACTCATCTTGCTCACAAGTCTATTAAGCATATTGGTATCCTGCTCATCCAAAAAAGATGATTCGCTAGAGCCCGAAGGTATCAAATATAAAGCCAGTGAGATTACTGTACGTCAATGCTCCGATATTGGTAATGCTGAATTCAATGCTTTACTTGAAAAACATGAAGTAAGTATCAAAAAACAAATGTCTCCCCATCTCTATATTGTTACATGGGATGATGACAGAAATGCAGATGCTGTGGTATCTGAACTTAAAAAAACGACTATGTTTTGTGGTGTGGATAAGTATCAAGAATAAGCTTGATACCACTTGGTTCGTCTAGCTCTAAACAGTAACCAGGCCAACACCATCATGCCGCCTGCATAAGCAATTTTTTCTGCCATATCCTGCTGAGCTTGTTTCATGCCTTGTAAACGCATAAAAATTTCTCCTTGGCTGAGTATTGTTTTTTCATCCTCCAACACGTGCCAAACTTGTTTGTTTTGACTTAACCACAAGGTTATAGGCTGATGCAAATAGGGTTTGAGGCGCTCTTCCCATGTATGAAGCCCATAACGCAAATAGCCCCGCTTTAAACCACCTTTTTTATTGTAAATCTCTACTTCCACAAGCGTGGGAGATTTTGCAGATGCACTATATCGCACCTGTTGCAATAACCCTGTATAAATACGCAAACTATGGGTGTTCGGGCGCGAAAAGGCTGTATCATTCCAGCTGGATGATAAGCCCATGAGTAGTAATCCCAAACCACAAATCAACCAAATCCATGATAAACGTTGGCCTAAACTTGGAATATTTATGGGTTCATCTGGATTTTTATCCACAACTTAGGCTTCTGTCCCACCCACGGTTAATTCATCAATACGAATCGTCGGTAGCCCAACACCTACAGGCACAGATTGTCCTGCTTTACCGCATGTTCCAACACCAGGGTCGAGTTCCAGATCGCTCCCAATCATGGATACACGTTGCAACACCTCATGCCCCGATCCAATCAATGTAACATCTTTGACAGGGTGCAATATTTTTCCATTTTTCACGCGATACGCTTCAGATGTCGTAAAGACAAATTTACCCGATGTAATATCCACCTGCCCACCACCAAAGTTCACTGCATAAATCCCATCATCAAGGCTTGCTAGAATATCATCAGGTTTATCCTTGCCTGCCAACATAAAAGTGTTGGTCATGCGGGGCAGCACTGGATCAGCATAAGATTCTCGCCGCCCGTTGCCCGTTGGCGCTACACCCATCAAACGCGCATTTTGTTTGTCTTGTAGATAACCCACCAACACGCCATCTTCAATCAATGTAGTACATTGTGTAGCTGTGCCTTCATCATCAACATTCAGCGAACCACGACGCTCAGCAATCGAACCATCATCCACCACGGTTACACCTTTAGCCGCAATTTGCTGCCCCATTTTTCCTGCAAACACAGACGTACCTTTACGATTAAAGTCGCCTTCAAGCCCATGCCCAATGGCTTCATGCAATAAAATGCCTGGCCAACCATTACCCAACACCACAGGCATTGCTCCTGCAGGTGCTGCCACAGCCTCAAGGTTTAAGAGTGCCAATCGAACAGCTTCACGGGTCAATCGCTCTGCTTCACCGCTTTCCAAAAGACGCTGCAAATCAAAGCGACCTCCACCACCAGCGCCGCCTGTTTCACGTTTACCATTGTCTTCCACCACCACAGAAATATTAAACCGCACCAAAGGTCGCTCATCAGCAAAAGTCTGACCATCCATGGTAATAATCTGGACTTGTTTGAACGCTGAAGACACGCTGGCAGACACCTGCTGCACCCGTGGGTCAATGCTACGTGCCAACGTATCCAACTTCTCTAGCAATGCCTTACGGCTTTGCATATCCACCTGCTGCATAGGGTTGCCCGCAGGATATAAATCATGCTTTAAAGCTTGAGGGTGAATGGATTGCGGTTTTAAGGCTTTACCACTGTTAGCGATTGCTCTTGCTGCCTTAGCAGTGTCCATCAGAGCTGCAGTATCAAAACTATCCGTATATGCATGACCTGATGCCTCACCCATAATCACTCGTGCACCAATCCCTTGCGCGGTGCTGGCGGATACATGTTTTACCCTGCCCTCTTCCAAAGATAGCGACTCCGACACGCTATGCTGCAAATACAAATCTGCATCATCAGCACCAGCAGGAATCATCTGCTGCAACAT
Organism: Ghiorsea sp.; assembly: GCA_027055255.1. Classification (GTDB taxonomy): domain Bacteria; phylum Pseudomonadota; class Zetaproteobacteria; order Mariprofundales; family Mariprofundaceae; genus Ghiorsea. Next base: position 20,084 of record JALUNK010000131.1, on the reverse strand, counting down.
CTGACTTAAAGTCAGTTCTGAAATATGTTCAAATATGGGGAGAGATAATGAATTCATGGCAACATCGTCTTTCATGGGTAGGTTTTGGTCAAGTTTGATACACAGGAGCAAGTCATGATTGAAGGTATCACTACATTTTTCTTAGGTTTTATGATGATGTGGCAAGAGGCTAGTCTGCGCAGTGTTTTATGGCGTATGCTGGGTTTGCTTGCTGTGCTCATGATTATTTTGATGACGAGTGTGTTCTTCTTCTCTGATTATTTAGTATCTGTATTCGTGCCTACAGGGGATGCTTGGTATTGGGTTATCGTAGGTTATATCGCGTCATTTTTCACGGCTGTACTTAGCATAGCTGTCGGTGCAGTTGCATTTGTCGCACTCGCATCCGCTGCGGTTGCACCATGGCTAGATACTTTGGCTTACCGAACGGAAAAAATTATGGGGTTCCCCACAGTTGAAAATGATGCGTCTTGGAGTAACCAAGCATTAGCAGCGGCAATCAATTCTATCCGCCCTTTATTTGGATTAGTACTTTGGGGAGCACTGGCATTGGTATTTTTTTGGTTCCCTCCACTTATGACGATCATTTGGACTTATGGCAGCATCCAGTTTCTTAACTATGAACTCTTTGATACCCAAGCCTCACGTAAAGGTATGAAATTTAGTGCTCGCAAAGAAAACATGAAAGAACAACGCTGGTTTTGGCTAGGTTTTGGTGGTGTTTCTCTACTTTTGATGGCTATACCAATATTAAACATTTTTGTCCTGCCTGCCGCCGTTGTTGCCCTTGCAAAAAAAAAGACACCCTGAACCATTACCCAACACTCAAGAAAAAACATAATACCAATGTATTTCCAATATAAAAGTGACTACCCTGTCATTTCGACTAACATGGAGAAGTCTCAAGATTCCTCAACTTCGTTCGGAATGATATCTAAGCCTAAGGATAAAACATGCCCGTTTTAATGTTACATGGATTAAAAAAAGCCTTTGGTCATCAAGTATTGTTGGACAATGTAGACCTACGCATCAGCGCAGGTGCGCGGGTAGGTTTAATTGGGCGCAATGGCGAAGGTAAGTCAACGCTCTTAAAAGTCATTGCAGGCCTGATGGATGTGGATGATGGAAGCGTACAAATTAAAAGTGGGTGCAAAGTTGCCTATTTGCATCAAGACCCCTATTTTGAACCTGGTCAAAGCGTGTTTCAGGTGGTTGCTGAAGGCCTAGGCGAAGTTGCCAACACTTTAGATGCTTACCATCAAGCCACCAGCAACTTAGAGCATGATTATTCCGATAAAGCCTTAAAAAAACTTGAAGACTTACAACATCAACTTGAACATTTGGGCGCATGGAAGCTCCATGCTAGAATTGAAACTGCCATCACCAAGTTGGGTTTGGATGCAGGCCGTGATGTAGGCGAGTTATCAGGTGGCTGGTTGCGCCGCGTGGCCTTGGCGCAAGCTGTAGTGGTTGAACCTGAAATTTTACTACTCGATGAACCCACCAACCATTTGGACATATCATCCATTGAATGGTTAGAAGACTTTGTCGCTTCCTTTCAAGGCGCTGTTTTATTTATTACACATGACCGCTACTTCTTGGATGCCGTAGCCGAAGAAATTATTGAGCTGGATAGAGGAAAGCTCACCCATTTTCAAGCCAGTTATGCAGAATATTTAACAAAAAAATCTGAATTATTAGCTGTTGAGGCTAGAGAGCATAAAAAGTTTGATAAAATACTCGCCAATGAAGAGAAATGGATCCGCCAAGGCATTCCTGCGCGCAGAACACGCAATGAAGGTCGAGTTCGTGCACTTGAAGATTTAAGGAAACAACGAACCGCCCGCAAATTACGCGGTGGTGATGTTGATTTGCGCGTGGCATCGGGTATCAAACCAGGCAAACTATTGATAGAAGCCATTGATGTATCCCATGCTTTTGAAAGCACCATCATTGTAGATAAATTTAATTGTAAATTTATGGCGGGTGAACGCATTGGACTGCTTGGCCCCAACGGTATTGGTAAAACTACATTACTCACAATGTTACTTGGTGAACTCACCCCCAATGCAGGTCGTATCAAACATGGTGTGCGCCTTGCTCCTGCTTTTTTAACGCAAATTCGCGAACTCAACCCCGAAGCCAAGCTCAAAGATATACTGGTGCCTAGCGGTGGTAATTTTGTACATATCGGCGGGGTAGAGCCGCGACATATTGTCAGTTATATGCAGGATTTTCTTTTCGATAAAGAACTATTAAATGCTCGTGTAGCTGCATTATCAGGTGGTGAACGCGGCCGCCTACTGTTAGCCAAATTATTATTAGAACCTGCTAACTTATTGGTGCTTGATGAACCCACGAATGATTTGGATATTGGGACACTGGGCGTACTCGAAGAAGCTTTAGCCAAATATAAGGGCACTGTCATCATTGTGAGCCATGATAGAGCATTTATGGATAGAACGGTGAGCAAAGTTTTAGCATTTGAAGGTGATGGTAAAATTGTCCCTATTGAGGGTGGATATTCTGATTATTTAGCTTGGAAAGAACGAACGGTCATACGCAAACAAGACACCAAAACAGAAAGCAAAACAATAGCGCCTGTCGCTAGCATCGAAAAAGCCACTAAGAAAACACATAAGCTTGCGTATAAAGAACAAAAAGAACTGGATGATCTGCCTGCAAGCATTGAAAGCTGGGAAGAAGAAAAGACACTCATTGAAGATAGGTTTTGTGATACTGAATATTTCAGCAAAGACCCCGAAAGCTTTCAGAACGACCAAAAACGATTGGATGAATTATCTAGCCTGCTCGATCATGGTTATGCCCGCTGGGAAACATTAGAAGAAAAACAAGCAAACTTCTGACTCTGAGCATAATACCAACTTCCAACATAAAAATAACGGTTGCATTCTGCATCTACCTGCTGTATGCTTAGCATGAAAAGCTGGTGCGTAAGCTTAAAAGTTCTTTTTTAACCTTACCAAAAGCCTCATCGCTTGTCAGACCAAACCTTTTCACCAACAAATAAATAGCAATTAGAGCTACAGTTTACTGTGCCCTGTGTTCTTATTGTCTAAAACAAAAGGTGTAAACAAAACATGAGCAAGAAGCGCGATAAAGAAAAATTGAAAAAACTCCTCAATAAAATGAGTAACCCTAAAAAGGTCTTGGCATCACCCAAAGTCATTTCAGGTAAAAAGCTGTTGGAATTAAGCTATGAAATGGGTTCATATCCATACCCTGAAAAAATGGGTTTAGAAGAGTATGAATCTGAAAAACACTTATTACAGATTGAGTTGCTTAAGGTTCAAGCATGGGTCAAAGAAACGGGGCAACGTATTCTAGGTATTTTTGAAGGTAGAGATGCCGCAGGTAAGGGTGGCACAATTAAACGCTTTAATGAGCATCTAAATCCACGTGCTGCACATGTTATCGCTTTGGAAAAGCCCAATGACCGTGAACTTGGTCAGTGGTATTACCAACGCTACATCAAGCATTTACCCACCAAAGGGGAAATGGTATTTCTTGATCGCTCTTGGTATAACCGTACAGGTGTTGAGCGGGTAATGGGATTTTGTACCGATGAGGAATATCTGGAGTTCCTTCGTCAAACACCACAGTTGGAACGCATGCTGGTAAACTCTGGTTTGCACTTGTTTAAATATTGGTTCTCAGTAAGTCGTCATGAACAACTTCGCCGCTTCCATGGAAGGACACATGACCCACTTAAGCAGTGGAAGTTAAGCCCAATTGATATTCAATCCTTGGACAAATGGGAAGATTACACCAAAGCCAAACAAGCTATGTTTTTCTATACCAGTACGGCGGATGCACCATGGACAGTTGTGAAATCTGATGACAAAAAACGTGCGCGCATCAATTGCATGCGTCATTATTTACATACCTTGGACTATCCAGGAAAAGATGAACATGTAGCACGCGCACCTGACCCTAAAATTGTAGGAAATGTGCATAGAAAGCTAGACTACTCAAACGATAAACACGCTGAGTAATCTTCGACAATAAAACAATGATGCCATGCCCCCATGCAAAAGGGCATGGCTATCTCATAGAGGAATAAAATGAGCACAAGTAAACACGACAAAGAGATTAAAGACGCCTTAGAAAAAGCTATTAAAAAAGCTGATAAAGCAGCTTCCAAAGCGGCTAAAGCAGCCAAGAAAGCTAAGAAAGCGGCAAAAAAAGCCAAGCGTGCTGAAAAACGGATGAACAAAACCGCCAAAAAGGTGGACAAGCAACATGCCTTGACCAAACGTCACCTAAAGAAATATGATGCTGATAAGTTAAAAAAGATTACGAAAAAGAAAAAAATCCAGAAGAAAGTCCGCGAAAAACAAATCGGGGGCTGACGCAGAGGTTTAACATTTGAACCTGCCAGTAGGTAAACATATTGCCGCGGTGGATATGGGCACCAACTCATTCCACATGATTATTGCTCAAACTGAAGCCGATGGCGCATTTCGCATTGTGGACAAAATGAAGCATTGGGTTCGTTTGGGTGATGGTGTAGATAAACGCGGTCGGTTAAACATTGAATCCGTTGATCGTATGCTGGATAGCCTTAAATTCTTTAAAGAACTGGCAGAAAGTTATAATGCAGAAATTCATTGTATTGCCACATCTGCCATGCGCGATGCGCCCAACCGAAATACCATTGCCAAGCGGATTCACCATGAGCTTGGTTTAGTGGTTGAGGTTGTTGGCGGTGAAGAAGAGGCTCGCCTTGTCTATCAGGGTGTCTGCGCTGAAGGTTATATCCGTGAAGAACCTGCTTACATCATTGATATTGGTGGTGGAAGCACAGAAGTTATCGTGGGCAATGATACAGGCGTTTTGGTTGCCGAAAGCTTAAACATGGGGGCGCGTAGGTATTCCCGTCGCTTTTTTGCAGCAGGTAACTACACCAAGCGGCAGGTCAACCTATGCCATCACGCAGCAGCAAGTAAAATTCAATCACTAGCCAATGCATACACACCTTTTGATGTTCAAGCAGTGTATGGCACGTCAGGAACCATTCGTACACTTGCCGACATCACCGCTCTTTTTTGTCAGCAGGGTGATAGTACCCATTTAACACGCAAGGAACTCAAACAAACACAACAAAAACTTATCGAAGCCGTCAAACTCGATAACTTACCTAGCAACATCGAAATAGAGCGTAAAAACACACTGGTTGCAGGCAGTATCATCTTGCAAGAAATTATGCGCGCGCTCGGCATTAAATCCTTACGTGTTTGCCCTAGCGCTTTGCGGGAAGGTATTATCTTTGACCGCATCAATACACAAGGCCGCTTGCCTGCTCGTCCCATTCGAGCAGCAAGTAAAGCCATGGCAAAACGCTTTAACCTCGACCGCACACAAATTGGTCGCGTCACGGCTACCACAGAAATTATTTTTAAGGCCTATGCCACACAACTCAAATTAAACGATGAAGCTTATCGACTGTTGATTGCAAGCTGCCAACTGCATGAGGTCGGACTTGTGGTTAGCCACAAGAAAATTCATTTGCACGGGTATTATATCGTTAGCCAAGCTAACCTTACGGGTGTCACTCAACGTCAACAACAGATGCTCGCAACTATTATTCGTTTTCATCGCAAAGCAAGTCCAAACAGTAACCACACACTGCTTAAAACCATGCGCTCGCAAGATATTCAAACAACGATTGCACTAGCCGCTATTCTACGTATTGCCGCAGCGCTCAATCGCACCAAAAGTGGCGATGCCGCTTCACCAGACATCATCGAAAAGAAAAAGGCATGGCAATGGCGCTTTGATGTATCATGGTTTGAGACACACGATGTCTGTATTTGGAATGCCAACCAAGAAAAACGCCCTTTAAGCAAATGCCTACAAAAAAATATTGTGCTTAAGCGTCTATGAGTCATATTAACTTGATTTCTAAGCTATCTTTCTTATCCGATAAACGTCGCTTCTCATTGTTTATGCCTTTCTTATTGATGCGCGCCTCATTGGAAGAACACAATGAAGACTGGAGCAAAGTTCGTGTTCGCTTGCCATTGACTTGGATGTCCAAGAATGCTGCTGGAAATATGTTTGGTGGCTTTCAAGCCAGCTTGGCTGACCCTATCCCTGCCATGGTTTGTTTAAAAAAGTTTCCCAACTACCGCATCGCCACAAAAAAATTAGAAATCGATTTTATCCGCGTTGGTAATTCTGATTTAACCTTACACTTTGATTTTGACCCCGGACAAGAACAACACATTCGTGAGGAACTCGAACAACATGGGCGTGCTACGCCTTGTTTTGACATGGTTTATATACGTGCCGATGGCAAAATATGTTCAAAAATTAAGAATACCGTTGCCATTCGCCCTTTGGGTTATGTCAGCCCGATTGAAACAAGATAAAGCCCCATTCACCAAGCTGTTAAAGTAAATATTCAACTCAAAAAAGCATAAAAAAAGCCACCCCAATCACAATGACTGAGATGACTTTTCAAAACCAATAATTGGTCTACCCTGTTTTAATATTCGCGACGTTGACGGGCGCGGATACGACGAAGGCGCTTCATAAGTCGCTTGCGTGCAGCGGCTTCTTTGCGTTTTTTCGCCACAGAAGGTTTTTCATAGGCTTCACGACGACGGCATTCACTAACAACACCACCACGCTCAACTTGTTTACGGAAACGTTTGATAGCCATTTCAATTGGCTCATCAGAACTCACTCTAATTCCTGGCATGTAAAACATCACCCCCTTGGGCAAACCGCAAAATTTATACGTTAAACGTATAGCCTTTGTATGAAGCTTGACTATATGCCTACTCCTGCAAAGGGTCGCGCATTATGGGTGTGGAATCAATGAAGTCAAATCAGAAGAAATCAAGCGTGTTCCGTGCGGCAGCGAAAGTCGGAAGTTGGACCATGTTATCTCGCATCTTGGGCTTTATTCGTGATATTTTTATTGCACGACTTTTAGGTGCAAGCCCACTTGCCGATGCGTTTTTTGTGGCTTTTAAGCTTCCAAATTTCTTTCGACGTATGTTTGCAGAAGGCACACTCACCGTTGCCCTTGTGCCTGTGCTTGCCGAGCAACGCAAAAAAAGCGAAGAAGATGCCCATGCATACTTAAACGCACTGGCAGGCTTACTTCTTGCAGCCCTAATTCTTTTTACCATTATCGGCATGGTTGGTATGCCGTGGTTATTGTATGCCTTTGCCCCTGGTTTTCATGATGATGCCACCCGATGGGGGCAAGCGCTCACCCTTGCCCGCATCATGTTTCCTTACCTTACACTCATTTCTTTGGCTGCCATGTCGTGGGCAGTGCTCAATACCTACCGTAAATTCTCTGTAGCCGCTGCAAGCCCAGCCTTATTAAACATTGCTATCATTTTTGCCGCCATCATTTTAGCACCCTTGCATGACAATCCAGCAGAAGCTTTGGCTGTGGGAGTGATGTTGGGCGGTGCGCTTCAGCTGGCTATTCAGTTTCCCGCCTTAAAACGTATCGGTTGGATTCCCAAACCTACTTGGAATCCCAAATTGCCAGAAATTCATGATACTTTAAAACTTTTTGGCCCTGCGGTGCTGGGCATTGCTGCTGTGCAAATCAATATTTTAGTCGGCACTATTCTCGCCACATTATTACCCACAGGTGCAGTCTCTTATTTATATTATGCCGATAGAATTGTGCAACTTCCGCTTGCCTTGTTTGGCATTGCCATGGGCACCGCTTTATTGCCTACATTATCCGAACATTTAGCCAATCATCGTACCGATGAAGCCAAGCAAGATTTAAGGCAAGGTTTAACGTGGTTAACGTGGATTATCCTGCCGTCCATGGTCGGTATTATGTTCCTTGCCGAACCCATTATTCGCACCCTGTTTGAACATGGAAAGTTCAACACCTTAGATGCCACCAATACTTCTCATGCCTTGCAAGCTTATGCTGTCGGTCTGTTGGTGTTTTGTTGGGCGCGAGTATTATCCACCGCATGTTTTGCAGGCAAAGATGCCAAAGCACCCATGAAATATGCGATTTATACAGTGATTGTAAACATCATCCTTGCCGTGATTCTCATGCAACCTTTTGGTTTTGTGGGTTTAGCCTTGGCATCAGCGCTTGCATCATTTTTTAATGTGGGTTTATTGTGGGCACACTTACACCAAAAACATGGTGCCATCTTTAATCTGCAAAGTTGGAAGCGTATGTTTTCTGCTGCTCTTGCCTCTGCTCCCATGGCAGCATGGCTTTATTATGCACCACAATTTTGGAACTTCCCCAGTGACAAATTAGCACAAGGATTATGGCTAACAGCAGTTATCTTTGTTGGTATATTTATCTTTTTCTTCTCAGCATGGTTATTCGGTGAGCGTAAACTGCTAAAACGCAACTAAATGCGCCTACTGATTCTGCTTTTCTTGCTGATGCCTTGGTCTTCCCATGCTGCAGATGTAGAGCACCCCATCGCTTGGGATAGCAGCTTCTGGGCAGGTTTTGCAGGTGGTATTATCACCCATGAGCTGGGGCATGTCACCATGGCAACAAGTGTTGGCCAATCCTCAAGGCTTGAATCGGGAAGCGTGGTCTATCCCAACAGTAGCTTCTCAACCAAAGAAGCTTTGCGCGTCTCCACCGCAGGTTTTCAAACCCAATGGTTGTTTAGCGAATGGGCATTTTATGAATTGAATAAATCCGAAGAAACTGTATTGGATGAGCAGCATTATATCGGTTTGATTACAGCACATATCACCATTTCCCTAGCATACCTTGCAGGGCTTAAAGAACAGCCAACCAGCGATATTTACAATGCCGCAGCCGTCTCAGGCAGAAGCAGAAATCAATTGATGGCGGCAGCCTTAGCACCCGCATTATTGGATGCCTATCGTTTGTGGGGCGATGCGCCAGCGTGGGTAGATAAGCTGTCCATTGGTCTTAAAGCAGGTGAAATCGGCTTGATTTGGACATTTGAATGAATGGTGTACACTTAAAAGCCTTGCAATCGTGGAGGTGAACCATGTTCCCTTATTTGGACATTCCCTCTTTTCATGTAAGCTTCAACTTCACCAAGGGAGCAAACCATGCAACGTGAAATCTTTGTCTACGATATAGAAACTGTGCCTGATGCTGATGCTACCCGTCGTTTACTTGGTAATGAAAGCCTTGATGACTTTGAAGCCCGCGATGCATTAGCCGCTTATTTTCTAGAAAAAACTGATGGTAAAAATGATTTCCCTCGCCAACCTTTTCATCAAGTCGTTGCCATCAGCTATGTGCATTTAACGCGCGAAATCGGTGAAGAAGGCAGCGAGCTTGCCATCAAACGCATTGCCACAGGTGGCACGGCTGAATCCAGCGAAGAGGATATGTTAAAAGGCTTTTTCAACATCATTGAAACTCGCGCACCGCAATTGGTCAGCTTTAATGGACGAGGATTTGATATGCCCGTGCTCAAATATCGGGCGATGGTGCATGGTTTATCTTGCCCACGATGGTTTAAAGAAGGCGATAAGTGGAACAACTACGAATCCCGCTATGCCCACAACTATCACTTGGACTTACTGGAAGTGCTGTCTGATTTTGGCGCATCCGCCCGCTGCTCCATGCATGAAGTGGCAACTTCTTTTGGTATCCCCGGTAAATTAGATACAGCAGGCGATGATGTGCGTGGTATGTTTGAAGGCGGTGAAATTGATGCTATCCGCAATTATTGTGAGACCGATGTTTGCACCACGGCTTTAATCATGTTCCGCTGGATGTTATTCAAAGGCGAACTCTCCGAAGGTGCTTATGCTCGAGCCATCTTGGGTATGCGCAACTACCTTGAATCGGAAAGCGAACACCGCCCGCATTTCGCAGAATTTTTAATCGCTTGGCAGGAGAAATAATTGCCTACTTTAAAAGAGCAAATAGAAATAGCTTGGAACAATTTACAAAAAAGCATTGAACACGGAACTATTGCAATATCTTCTGAAAAAACTTTTGTGTTTAACTTTGCAATGGAACTTGCTAAAAACTATAAATGTGAAGGCATATACTTAGACTTTGAATATCAAGCTTATGATAATATTGACGGTAGTGATAAGTATTTAGACTTGCTTGTTTATGAAACCACAAGCCCTAATATAAAATATGCAATAGAGTTTAAAGCTCCTATGAAATCTGGCAGTGGAAATTCAAACCAAACAGAGACACGAAAAAAGATTTATAAAGATATTGCCCGGTTACAATACCTAACAGAAAATGATGATGAAATCATCGGTGGTTATTTTTTTATGATTACTAATGAAGCTCCTTATTTTAATGCAAGTGAACATCGTGACAATACCTTTGACACTTCACATCAACACACGGGGAGTACAAACGACTTTAAAAAACAGTATGGTTTGCAATGTGATTTTACGTTCACTTTTATATGGCATAATGACCATCTAGGTTTAGAAAATAACCACTCTTTTGCATGTTTAAAACCAATATTTATATGCAAGATAAAAAGGTGAGGCTACCCTTTTTTGTAAAGCACTATTGCTCAGTTATACCTTTTTGTCCGTAAAGGGTATAACTGAGAAATGACACGCAGTTTCGACACTTATGACAACATGAAGGTTGTCTGCTCATCATTCTTGTTTATATTGATTCACCTATGACTCACCTCTTCAAAAAAATACATGGCATTTAGGCTCAAGTAAGCATGTATAAGACCTACTTCGGCTTTACTGAAAAACCATTCACCATTGCGCCGAATCCGCAATACCTGTTTATGAGCCCAAGGCATCAAGAAGCTTTGGCACATATGCTGTATGCCATGCAGGGTGAAGGCGGGATTATGGTGCTCACGGGCGAAGTGGGCACAGGCAAGACCACGCTTTGCAGGCATATGTTGGCAGAAGTGCCTGAAAATACGGACGTGGCATACATCATCAATCCAAGGCAATCCGCCACGGAAATGCTGGCGAGTTTATGCGATGAGCTGCACGTGGAATGCTCGGATACAAGCAGCATCAAGGCGCTCACCGATGCTCTCAATCAACATCTGCTGGATAATCATGCCAAGGGCAAACATACCGTACTGATTATTGATGAAGCCCAACAGTTGGATATTACCGTGCTGGAGCAACTGCGCCTGCTCACCAATTTGGAAACCAACGATAAAAAGCTGCTGCAAATCATGCTTTTAGGGCAACCTGAGCTTTCCGATGTGTTAAAGCGCAAGGATTTACGCCAGTTTGCCCAACGCATCACCGCCCGCTATCACCTCACCCCGCTCACCCAAGATGAAGTAGCTGATTATGTGGCGCACAGGCTGCAAATCGCAGGTTGCGACAAGCAAACCCTATTTCCCAAGCCTGTGTTGCAATTATTGTATGAATACTCTGGCGGTGTGCCGCGTTTAATCAACTTGATTGCTGACCGTGCTTTACTCGGTGCATACGCATTGGAAAAAAAACGCATCAGCAAACAAATTTTACAACAGGCGCGAAATGAAGTACTTGGTGCCACCATCCAACAACCCACACGACACCGCCCTTGGTTATGGCTGCTTATACTTATCTTGCTCACCACTGCTTATTGGCTTTGGGCAGTGCAGCCTTTACATCAACCGCAACCAATGGCTCACTCCTCTACTGCGCCCATAGAAAATATGCACAACCCTGTGCTTGAACACCCAACACCGCCTAAAAAGAAAGCCGTAAAACCTGAAATAGCTGCACCTCCAGCTGAAAAACCTACCCTTGAAATGGCTGAAGATACGACAACATCAACAGTACAAACCATACCCACAACGCTGGAACAAAACTCTGCATTCATTCCTGTATTTAAGGCATGGGACATAGACTACAATCCTGAAATTAATGGTGATGCCTGCGAATTCGCCAACGCCAACGGATTATTATGTTTAAGGCAAAAAGGGAATATTGCTGCCATGCGTGGTCTTAATCGACCTGCCGTGCTCAGTGTTGCGAATCAAGCTGGGGAAATAGCGTACACGGCTGTATTAGAAATTGGTGGTACAACAACACAACTTGCAACCCAAGATGCGTATGCGGAAATAACCTTGCAGCAACTGGCTCTGCAAAGCTTTAATGATTTTACATTACTTTGGAAAGCACCAACAGGGTATCAAGCACCTGTTCGCCCAGGGCACCAAGGGGCATTGGTTGCATACTTGGCAGAGCAGGTCACCCAAGCTCTTCATCAAAGCTGGATTGGTGCGCCACGCACCATGTATGACGAAACACTTAAAGAACAAGTTAAAATCTTACAACGCCAAGAAGGCTTAAACCCTGATGGTGTTGCTGGACCGATCACTTGGATACGCATGAATCACTTGAATCACTTGAATCACATTGATGCTCCAAGTTTAAACAAGGTTACGCCATAATGTCATATATTTTGGATGCTTTGAATAAGGCGGATAAAGAACGCAAGCAACAACAGACACCTGACAATGTTGCTGCACCTAAAAGCAACAATATTCAGCCTACATCATATGTTTGGCTCTATGTCATGGTGGTTATATTATTGGTGCTCATCATTGCTTGGCTGACCAGCCGCAATAGCCAAGAGGAAACGGTGTTAACGACCATACCCGCACCACAAGCGGCTAAGGTCATACCACCAACACCTAAGCATGTAGAGACTAAAAAGTCTTCGCCGCCTCAACCTACAGAAATGCCAACCCCACCTGTGCATCAGGAAAAAGCAGTGGCAAGCAAAGTATCAGAAGTTATCCCACCAATTTTGGGCCTAGATCAAAATATCCGAGATCAACTGCCGCGCATTCAAATATCCGCACATATTTATAGTGATAACCAACAGAAACGTATGGTGATTATCAATGATAGGGTCTTGCATGAAGGGGACTACCTTGCTGAAAATCTGATATTAAACCGTATCAAACCTGATGGTCTTGAGCTGAAATGGAAGGATCAGCCCTTTACCATGCGTGTTAAAGATACTTGGCCACCTTATTAAAGCGACCATTCATCCGTTATCTTCCACATCTCTCATTTGGGCTTGCAAGAATAGCAGCTACTTCTGCAGATAGCGCAGGCACTTGCACAACATAGGTCGTACCTGTAATGGCTTCAATTTGCGAGACAAACGAACGCAAATGATTGCGCGAGCCACACAAAAGATTGTCATACGTTTGAATAATCAATGCATGCACAGGTTGCACCAAAGCTTTCTTTTCATTGATATCCGTAATATCAACTTCTTCAACCTTCGCGCCAACCATCAACGCATCTAAATCAGTGGTTGCACCACCTGTTGCTGTGCCTATAAGTTGGTCATACAATGCTTGTAAACCTGTATCTGTGTAAGTGTTTGTTTGACCTGTGGAGGGGTCTGTCTCACCATAAGTATTGAGTAAGTCCAACATCTTTTGTGCATGTCTAACTTCTGAGTTTTGTGAAATAGTTTGGAAAACGGTGAGCGTGGAGCCTCGAGCTGTGAAAATATTCATATACAAATCACGCGCTAATTCTTCTTCTTCACGCATGTATTTTAAACCTGCAATTTCCGCAGTGTTCAATGGTGTTGATAAACCTGCATCAGCTAAATTACTGTTTTTGTCCGCACCACAAGAAGCCAATAACCCCGCAACAGCCATAACCAATATTACACTCTTCTTTCTCATACCCTGCTCCTCTTCTTATCACTTGTTTGAACACAACCAAGGTTAATACATGCTAGATTAATATATTATTAAATCCTAATATTTATGCCTGTAAGGAAATGTATTGCTTAGCGACTATTCAGCCATATCATCACATGAAGTGATTAATCTGTGATATTTGGTATTTAAAGTTTGCCATATTACAAATCAAAAGGAATGAATATGCTCAAAAAAAGTTTGCCCCTACTTGTCATCGCAGCCCTTACGGTTTTATTTATGCTGTCTGGATGGCATGAATATTTAAGCTTCGATCAACTACGTGAACACCGTCTAGAATTAAATGTTTGGGTAGCTGAACAACCCATCCTTGCAGCCTTGGCCTTTATCTTAGCTTATATTGTGGTTGTCGCTTTCTCACTTCCAGGTGGCACGATTATGACACTTACAGGCGGGTTTTTATTCGGTGCACTTTGGGGCGGCTTGTATACCGTGGTGGGTGCAACACTGGGTGCGACAGCTATCTTCTTGATTGCCAAAACATCCTTAGGCGATGCCCTGCTTGCCAAGGCTGGCAAGTCGATTCAATCCATGAAAGCAGGATTTAACGACAATGCTTTGAGTTATATGTTTGTACTGCGTTTGGTGCCTTTGTTCCCCTTCTTTATTGTGAATTTAGCACCTGCATTTTTAGGTGTACCACTTCGCACCTACATCATTGCAACTTTCTTCGGCATTATGCCTGCAACGTTTGTTTTCTCACTTGCAGGCAGTGGTTTGGGTAAAGTATTTGAGCAAGGCGGTGAGTTTTCTATCGCGGGTATTTTAACGCCTGAAATGATGGGTGCTTTGATTGGTTTGGCATGTCTTTCGCTTATACCTGTAGTCTACAAAAAATTTAAGAATACTGGAGCAACAGTATGAGCCAAGATAATGTAATCCAAACAGATATTTGTGTGATTGGTGCTGGCTCTGGCGGTTTATCGGTTGCCGCAGGTGCAGTACAAATGGGTGCATCGGTTGTGCTCATTGAAAAACATAAAATGGGTGGTGATTGTCTTAACACAGGCTGCGTACCATCCAAAGCTATCCTTGCCGCTGGGCATGTAGCGCAAACCATGCGGGATGCGCACAACTTTGGTATTGAAGCTATTGAACCCAACGTCGACTGGGAAAAAGTGCATGGTCACATTCATAACGTGATTGCAGAAATTGAGCCCAATGATTCTGTGGAACGTTTTAAAGGTTTGGGCGTGAATGTTATTCAAGCTGCCGCTGAGTTTATCGATGAGAACACAGTCAAAGCAGGCAATCAAATCATCAAAGCCAAATATTTTGTAGTGGCGACAGGCTCATCTGCTTTTGTGCCGCCCATTGACGGTGTGAATGATGTGCCCTACTTCACCAACGAAAATATTTTTGATAAAAAAGAAAAGGTAGATCATCTGATTATCATTGGTGGTGGCCCGATTGGTATTGAGCTTGCTCAAGCCCACCGCAGGTTGAGTGCAAAAGTAACCGTGATTGAAGTGATGAAATTACTTGCCAAAGATGACCCTGATTTAACATCCATTGTGATAAAACATTTAAGCAAAGAAGGCATCAACTTTCATGAAGGCGTGAACAACTTACGCTTTGAGCAACATGAGAATGGTATTCATGCCTTCTTTGATGAGGCCGATGGTGATAAAACCAAAGTATGCAATATTCAAGGCTCACACTTGCTGATTGCCACAGGGCGCAAAGCCAATGTGAATGGTTTGAACCTTGAAGCAGCAAATATTACTTATTCGCCGCGCGGCATTGAAGTGGATGCACGTTTGCGCTCATCAAATAAGCGCGTATTTGCCATTGGTGATGTCGCAGGCCCTTATCAATTTACGCATATGGCGGCATACCAAGCAGGCATTATTATCCGCAATATTCTATTCAAGCTGCCTGCCAAAGTGGATTATTCTGCTGTGCCTTGGGTGACCTATGCTGACCCTGAACTGGCGCATGTCGGTTTAACCGAAGCCGATGCTAAAGCGCAAGGCAAAGAAGTACGTATTTTGAAATGGAGCTTTGAAGAGAATGATAGAGCTCAAGCTGAACAACGCACCGAAGGTTTGGTCAAAGTGGTGGTCACACCCAAAGGTTTAATTTTGGGTGCAAGCATTGTGGGACTACATGCAGGTGAACTTATTCACCCTTGGATTCTTGCCATTTCACAAAAAATGAAAATTGGTGCAGTGGCATCAGCGATTGCGCCATATCCAACACTTGCCGAAGTGAACAAACGCATTGCAGGTAGCTTTTACACCGATAAATTATTCTCAGCCAATACTAAGCGCATTGTACGCTTTCTTATGCGCTGGTTTTAGGTTTTAATATGGTTTAAGCTTGGCTTACAACATAAGCAAGTTGGGAGATTTGGGTGGCACAAGATAAACAAAATCATGCAGACTTATTGGCCAAGCTTAAACAAAATATGCGTGTTGCACCTTTGCAAGACGTTTCCACTAAACCCAAAGAAGAAGTGGTTGCCACACCGATTGCACAAGCAGAGCCAAGCAATCCTCCCAAATACAATGAGATTGAATATCCATCTCGCGCCTTATATTTGATTAATGCATGGCGTATGCATGGGCACTTGCAAGCTGACTTAGACCCCTTAAAACTTAATCCCCCACATATCGCACCTGATACCGAGCTGGCTTATTACGGGTTAAGTGAAAAAGATTTAGACACCGAATTTCCAACAGGTGATTTGATGGGGTCACCCTCCATGACCTTGCGTCAAATTCTGGATGTTTTACGCGACACATACAGCGGCCATATTGCACCCGAGCTCATGCATATCAGCGATACTGCGCGCAGGCATTGGTTTCAAAACCATTTGGAAAGTACACGCTCTACGCCCCATTTTGATGCCGACAAAAAGCAGCGTATTTTTGGAAAAATCATGCGTGCAGAGCAGTTTGAACGCTTCTTACATACCCGCTACACAGGGCAAAAACGCTTCTCTTTGGAAGGTGGCGAAAGCCTGATTCCTATGTTGGATAGTATGATTCAACGTGCAGGAAAGCGTGGTGTGAAAGAAGTTATTTTGGGCATGGCTCATCGTGGACGCTTAAATGTACTGGCGAATATTTTAGGCAAGTCCTTGAGCGAAGTCTTTGCTGAGTTTGAAGGTAATCAATTTTCAGATACTGAAAAAGGTGCAGGTGATGTAAAATATCATATGGGTTTCTCATCCGATATTGAGACTGAAGGTGGCAGCCTTCATCTATCACTTGGTTTTAACCCATCTCACTTAGAAATTATTTCGCCTGTGGTCTTGGGCAGTGTCCGCGCTCGCCAATGCAGGCGTAAAGATAGCGCAAGGCGTGAAGTCATGGGCGTGTTGGTACATGGTGACGCAGCCTTTGCAGGTCAAGGTATTGTGGCTGAATCCTTAAACCTTGGTGATTTATCAGGCTACCGTACAGGTGGCACCATTCATATCGTGGTCAACAATCAAATTGGTTTTACCACCAATCCTTTTGATGCCCGCTCCACATTTTATTGCACCGACGTGGCTAAACTGGTGCAAGCGCCCATCTTGCATGTAAACGGAGATGACCCTGAAGCCTGTTGCATGGCGATGGAATTAGCCATGGATTATCGCCATAAATTCCGCAGTGATGTAGTGATTGATTTGGTATGTTATCGCAGGCTTGGGCATAATGAAGCCGATGCTCCCGAGGTCACCCAGCCTATCATGTATCAACGCATTCATGAGCAGCCAACTACTTTAGAACTGTACCGCAAAGCTCTAGACAAAGAAGGCGTGATGAGTATGAATGAAAGCGAAGAAGCCATCACCATGTATCGTACATGTTTGGATAACATTCGCCGCGAAAATTTAGAAGCACCTAGTCAAACACCCAAGACAGAAAATAGTTTGCATGGTCGTTGGGAAGGTTTTGTACGTGAACATGCTGCCAATCCAGTAACGACTGTCGCCAAAGAAGACTTAAGCCGTTTGGCTCGCTTAGCAACGGCTGTACCTGAAGACTTTAAGCTGCACCCCAAAGTGAAAAAGATTTATGATAACCGCATTGCCATGATGGATGGCGAAAAACCCATTGATTGGGGTTGTGCGGAAATGATGGCGTATGCCACACTACTCGACCAAGGTGGTTGGGTGAGATTAACAGGGCAAGACTCGGGGCGTGGTACATTCTTCCACCGTCATGCCATTGTCTATGACCAAAACACAGGCAAAGGTTTCACGCCACTACGCAAACTGATGAAAGGTACATTATCGCGCTTTTTGGTGGTGGATAGTATGTTGTCTGAAATGGCAGTCATGGGTTATGAATATGGCTATTCTGTAGCAGAACCTAGAGCTTTAGTAATTTGGGAAGCCCAATACGGTGATTTTGCCAATATGGCACAAGTAGTGATTGACCAATTCATTGCGGCAGGCGAATCCAAATGGAAACGTATGTCTGGACTGGTCTTGTGGCTACCTCATGGCTATGAAGGACAAGGTGCCGAGCATTCTTCAGCAAGGTTAGAAAGATACTTACAACTCTGCGCAGATGATAATATGCAAGTAGTCTATCCATCCACGCCTGCACAAATGTTTCACTTATTACGCCGCCAATATTTAATCAACACCCGCAAACCGCTCATTATCATGGGGCCCAAAAGCATGCTCCGCAATAAAGCTTCCACATCATTGATTGAAGATTTTACCGCACGTGCGTTTATGCCTGTATTACCTGAAATTGCACCGACAAAACAATGCCGCCGCATTATTTTATGCAGCGGTAAAGTGCACTTTGATGTGTTGGAAAAACGTGAAGAATTGGGTATCACAGATATTCACAGCATTCGCCTTGAGCAGTTGTATCCTTTCCCAGATGAGTCTTTACGTGAGCAGTTAAACCAAGCCCCTTATAAGAATTGCGATGAAGTGCTGTGGGTTCAAGAAGAACCCGTCAACCAAGGCGCATGGCGACAAATTAAACATAAAATCCATGAAAACATTGGTGGCAAAACATTGTATGTACTGGCAAGACCAGAACTTGCAGCGCCTGCTGTGGGTTCAATGAAGCGGCATCATGAAGATAAAGAACACCTATTAAACGCTTCACTGGGTAATGATATAAATCTATTTATGCAGTATAAATTTCTTGTGAATGGCAGGGGCTAAAACCATGTTCGATATTAAAGTACCCAGCTTGGGCGAATCAGAAACCGAAGCAACACTGATTAATTGGCTAAAAGATGTTGGTGATGATGTGTTTGTGGATGATATTATTGCTGAAATTGAAAGTGATAAAATCACCATGGAAATCACAGCTACAGAGTCGGGTAAACTAACTGAACGCCTCGCCGAAGAAGAAGATACAGTAGAACCAGGGCAAGTCATTGGTCGAATCGATACATCCGTAAAAGTCAGCCAAATTGAAAAGCCAGCACCGCAACCTGAAAAGAAAGCTGAGCCCAAGCCTGTAAAACAAGATGTTGCTCCAGCATCATCCACTCAAGACTTACCTGAACGTGAAGAAATTCGTGAACCCATGTCTCGCTTGCGCAAGCGCATAGCCACCCGCCTTAAAGAAGCGCAGAACACCGCTGCCATGCTCACCACATTCAATGAAGTGAATATGCAGCCCATCATGGATATGCGGAAAAGAAACCAAGAAACCTTTATGGAAAAACATGATGTGAAGCTTGGTTTTATGTCATTCTTCACCAAAGCTTGTGCCGCTGCCTGCGCTGAATTTCCAAGTGTAAATGCATATATTGATGGTGATGATGTGGTGTATCATAACTATATTGATATGGGCATTGCCGTATCCACTGAGAATGGATTAATTGTGCCTGTGCTTCGTGATGCAGGTATCAAAAGCTTTGCTGAGATTGAAAAAGGCATTGTAGATTTAGCCACCAAAGCCCGCGATGGCGGGTTAACACCCGATGATTTACAAGGCGGTACATTCTCCATCACCAATGGTGGCATTTTTGGCTCTATGCTTTCCACACCCATACTCAACACGCCACAAAGTGCCATTTTGGGTATGCACACCATTCAACAACGCCCTGTCGTAGAAAATGATGTCATTATCGCACGTCCTATGATGTATTTAGCATTATCTTATGACCATAGGTTGATTGACGGCAAAGATGCCGTGCAATTTTTAGTACGCGTCAAAACATTGCTGGAGCAACCTGAAACTTTTGATTTAGGTTTCTAAACAACTCAAATCAGACCAGACCACATCGCATATTCATGCGATACCGTAACTTTCTCCCTGCGTCTAACGTTCGCACACTGGACGTTTTGAGGGAGACACTTATGTCAGCAACCGCTTTAGATTCTACATCATTATATATGAAAGATATCAAACGTTATGCTTTATTAACGGCAGAAGAAGAAATTGAATTGGCGAATAAAATCGCTTTGGGCGATGAGACTGCTCGCCAAACCATGATTAATGC
>JALUNK010000130.1 GCA_027055255.1 Ghiorsea sp. | reverse complement strand
CTCGCAATCAGTGCCAAGGTTTCACCCTTTTTTACAATATGTGTTTTTGCTGCTTTATCCACGTCTGGGATTTCTTGAAGAATCACATGAATACCACGTGGATAATAATCATAACGTGCACAACCAAACATGGTTATAAAAAGAGAAGCATAGATGAGTAAGTTGCGCAGTTTCACTTAACCCAGCATCCCTATCACCACAAAGCCAACAACAACCAAAACAGTGGCTAAAATCGTCAGCCACTCAAAATATTTTTCAACAAAATCTCTAAGCCTAGGGCCACCCCACTGCATCATTCCACCCTCAATAAAGAAGCGTGCGCCCCTTGAAACCAACGATGCAAGAATAAACGGAATAAAATCCAAACCAAATGCACCCGCAGCAATGGTGATGACTTTAAATGGAATGGGTGAAAAACCCGCAATCAAAACAATAGCTACACCATATTCAGCAAACCAACCTTCGGCTTTGATATATTGAGAAGATAGTCCGTAAAAATCGATAATAGGTTGACCAATACTTGCCAAAAGAAATAGACCAATCGCGTAACCTAAAGCGGCACCAACCGTTGAGCCTGCTGTCGTAATGGCAGCCAAGCGCATACCTAACTTGGGTTGTCCAAGCGCTAAAGCAACCAATAAAATATCGGGAGGAATAGGAAACACACTGGATTCAATCAGTGCAATAAAAAACAACGCATATTTGGCAGACGGATGCTCAGCCCAAGATAAGGTCCAATGATACAAACGACGCAACAATGATTCTTTCTTCACAGTTTCAGTCAATTAATTTACGCCTGCAAGCAACGGTACAAAGGTACAATCATCAAAATATTCTTCATCCACAGTATTACCATTTTTTTGTCTGCGCACCAATTTATGATCCTTGCCCGTCCCTTCTGGCAACAATAGCACACCATCATCCGTAAGCTGATCCAACCATAAATCCGATGCAAAACCACCAGCGGTCACAATAATCGCATCAAATGGCCCATATTCTTCCCAGCCTAACAAACCATCACCCGATTTAAGCATCACATTGGAATGACGCCCTTTACGCAGGTTTGTTTTGGCGAGGCTATGCAACGATTCAATGCGCTCAATACTATATACACGTTTACAAAGTAGCGATAAAACTGCCGTTTGGTAACCACAACCCGTTCCGATTTCCAAAACCCTTTCATGTCCTTTTAAATCCAGAAGTTCTGTCATTTTTGCCACAATATACGGTTGTGAAATAGTCTGCCCTTCACCAATCGGCAATGATTTATCTTTATAAGCGTGAAGACTTAACGCTTCTCCTGCAAACAAATGTCTGTGTACTTGAGACATAGCAGCAATCACGCGAGGCGAAGTTATCCCGCGATTAATCAATTGCTCCTGCACCATACGTTGCCGAGGCCTATCAAAATTTTGCTGTATCACCATGCGAACCCAACACCCCTAAAAATGAAAAGTAAAACTAGGCGCAAGTTAACAATACCAACAACTTATGCAACTTATGTACCCACAAAAGCAAGCAACACTTGAACCCACCATAGCTTATGTTTACCGTAGCCCAGTATCAAATATGGATAAACGCTTTGGGGAGAGACTAAACCGATGAGCCAATATTGGAGTAAGATTGTTCATTCGCTAACACCATACGTCCCTGGCGAACAACCCAAAGCCAATGATTTGATTAAGCTAAACACCAACGAAAACCCTTACCCACCTTCGCCCAAAGCTCTTTTTGCCATTGAAGAAGCAACCAACAGCACTTTGCGCCTATACCCAGACCCAAACAGTGATATTTTAAAGCAGAGCATTGCAAATTATTATAATCTTACAACGGAACAAGTTTTTGTGGGCAATGGCTCAGATGAAGTTCTTGCTCATATTTTTCAAGCCTTGTTTAAACATGATAAACCACTGTTATTCCCTGATATTTCATACAGCTTTTATCCTGTTTACTGTGGCTTGTACAATATCAACTACAAAACCATTCCCTTAAATGATGTGTTTGAAATGAGTATTGAAAGCTACAATCAAGACAATGGTGGCATTATCTTTCCTAACCCTAATGCACCAACGGGCATCGCATTATCACTTGCCAGCATCAAAACCCTTTTGGAAAGGAATAAACACAGTGTAGTTGTTATTGATGAAGCCTACATTGATTTTGGTGGTGAATCCGCAGTAAACCTCATCAAACAGTTCCCCAACCTTTTGGTTGTACAAACCATGTCCAAATCTCGTTCACTTGCAGGGCTTAGAGTTGGTTTTGCCATGGGGCATGCTGATTTAATTCAAGGTTTAACGCGCATCAAAGATAGTTTCAACTCTTATCCCTTGGATAACCTCGCCATGCTTGGTGCTACGGCAGCCATAGAAGATAAAACTTATTTTAAAAACACTTGTCAAAAGGTTATGCTAACACGTCAAAAACTTAACCAAGACTTAGAACAATTAGGTTTTAGAGTGTTGCCATCCAGTGCTAACTTTGTATTTGTCACACACCCTGAACATCAAGCTGCCGACCTTGCTGCAGCTTTACGTGAGCAAGCCATCATCGTACGCCACTTCACAACACCGCGAATCAATGACTTTCTGCGTATTAGCATAGGAACTGATGCAGAATGTGCGCAACTCAGCAAAAGCTTAACTACAATTATTTCAAACAGATAGGCAGATAGCTCTTCATATAAAAGCTACATATTTGTAATTTATATATCCCTCGCTACAATGCATCCCGCTTAAAAAAGGTGATTTCATTTTTTTTCTGAAAAACCTAAACATAACTTGCATGACAAAGGGGAAAAGCATGGCTTTAACCAAGAAGCAACTCGCAGAGTTTGAAAAACAACTTTCCAACTGGAAAGCAGAGCTTGAAGAAAGCCAAAATGAAAGTGTGCATCAAATGCATGGCCAAGAAACCACAGCCTTTCCTGATGTTGCCGACCAAGCAGCAGCAGAAACTGACCTAAGCTTTGATATCCGCATCAAAAGCCGAGAATTGAAATTGATTCATAAAATTGGTGAGACCCTTCATCGTTTGCAGGAAGGCGATTTTGGCACTTGTGATGGTTGTGGCGGTGATATCAGCATCAAACGCTTACAAGCTCGCCCTGTGACCACGCTTTGCATTGATTGCAAAAATGAGCAAGAACAAGCTGAAAAAACACGTATTGATTAATCAACTATTTTAGCAAACGGACACAAAAAAGGGAGCTTTTAAAAAGCTCCCTTTTTTTATACATCGATATATTACTTTCTACTTTTGTGCGCCTATGGCTGCCCGCACTGCTGTAAGAAACTCATCTACATCTTTAAACTCACGGTAAACCGATGAGAAGCGCACATAAGCCACACCATCAAGGTTACGCAACTGTTCCATCACATAATCCCCAATAATATCTGCTGATATTTCATTCTCACCCGATTCTTGCACTGCTCTTAATACATTATACACAGACTTTTCTAAATCATCCGCAGAAACAGGACGTTTCTCTAATGCTTTTTGCATACCATGACGAATTTTTTCAATATTAAATGCAACGCGCGTTCCATCTTTCTTAATCACTAAAGGTAATCGTAATTCAGGACGCTCAAAACTAGAAAACCTTTTCCCACACGCATCACATTGGCGACGACGGCGCACTGCTGCACCATCTTCAATCACACGCGAATCAATCACGCGTGTATCTTCATGTGAACAAAAAGGACAGAACATAACTTATTTAATCGACATAAATCGGAAAGCGGTCAGTCAAAGCTTTCACTTCTTTAAATACTTCAGCATGAATGGCTGCATCTTCAGGCGCAGCCAATACTTTAAGAATCATGGTACCAATTTGTTCAGCATCAGCTTCTTTCATACCGCGTGCAGTAATCACAGATGCGCCAAGACGAATGCCTGAAGTGACAAACGGTGACTCAGGGTCAAATGGGATGGTGTTTTTGTTGGTCGTAATACCCGCAGCTTCCAAAGCCTCTTCAGCCACTTTGCCCGTAATACCTTGATTACGAACATCCACACGGAACATATGACAGTCTGTACCACCTGAAACCACGCGTAAACCACCATCAACCAATGTTTTTGCCAATGCTCTCGCATTCACAATCACTTGTTTTTGGTCTGTTTTAAATTGTGCGCCTAATGCTTCGCCAAATGCCACGGCTTTAGCAGCAATCACATGCATCAATGGACCACCTTGAATGCCAGGAAAAATGCGCGAGTTTAACTTTTTCGCCAAATCATCGTCATCGGTTAAAATCATACCGCCTCTAGGTCCGCGTAATGTTTTGTGTGTTGTTGTGGTAATCACATGTGCATGACCCACTGGGGATGGATAAACGCCTGCTGCAATCAAACCTGCATAATGTGCCATATCTACAAAAAGAACCGCGCCCACAGAATCTGCAATTTCACGCATACGTTTAAAATCAATCTCACGCTCATAGGCTGATGCGCCACCAATAATCATTTTCGGTTTGTGCAGCTCCGCTAATTTTTGCATCACATCATAATCAATCAGCTCAGTACCTTCTTCCACACCATACGCCACGACATTATATAAGCGACCAGAGAAGTTTACAGGTGAACCATGGGTTAAATGTCCGCCATGTGATAAGTCCATGCCCAGAATCGTATCGCCCGGGTTTAACACAGCCATATACACAGCCATGTTGGCTTGTGAGCCTGAATGTGGTTGCACATTGGCATGTTTCACACCAAAGATTTCTTTGGCACGCGCTTGCGCCAAAGCCTCAACCTTATCCACATACTCACAACCACCATAATAACGACGTGAAGGGTAACCTTCTGCATATTTGTTGGTCATCACAGAGCCTTGCGCTTGCATCACTGCTTTAGACACAATGTTTTCACTAGCAATAAGCTCTAGCGTATGCTGTTGACGACCCAACTCATCATGAATGGCTTGCACCACTACTTCATCATCGAGGTCTGCTTGGAAAAAGTCTTCACGTACTGTCATGGATATTCTCTCACTTTTCAAATTAATATTTTATACAAACAAAATAAGGGCTCACATAGGAGCCCTTATTAGAAATCATTATTAAGCTATTTTCAAGCTTGATCGCTCTTAGTTAAAACGACGCTCACGAATACGTGCCGCTTTACCGCGCAATTCGCGCAAGTAGTAAAGTTTCGCACGACGAACGCGACCATTACGTTTCACTTCAATGCTTTGAAGCATAGGTGAGTGCAATGGGAACACACGCTCAACGCCAACGTTGCTAGAAATTTTACGCACTGTGAAGCTGCTTGAAATACCTTTGTTGTGGCGAGCAATAACAACGCCTTCATAAGCCTGAATACGCTCACGTTTTTCAACTTTGCCGCCTTTAAGGTCTTTATAGTCCACAACACGAACGTTTACACGTACAGTGTCGCCTTCACGGAAGCTTGGTAAATCACTACGAATTTGGTCTGCTGTTACATCATCTAAAGCACGCATTTTGCTTATCCTCCAACATCTCTGGAACAGTTCACAAGCCTACTTGTTCTAACCATTCTCACTTAAAAGGTGGCGCAGCATAACGATACAGTTTAAGGAATACAACCGTCTATTTCAATCGGTTTCCGAACCTACCTTTCTGAAAGGTCTATACTCATGAAATGCAACATAGATTGTTGCCCCGTACAACAGCCATACATCCCAAGGTAAAACAAAAAAGAATGCGATAACCAAAGGCTGCACCACACATAACACAAGAATTGCTAGCCGTGTATTCTTTGTCGATTTTAGAAAAAATGAAGCCAACGCACTAAGCAATGAACAAATCGCCACTACGATAGACATATCAAAAATATACCCAATATCCTCTTTCGTTGTCATCAGGTGTTGCAATTCTTTTTGCCAACCCTCTCCGGAACCTACAAACAAAGTTATTATCCAAGGAGCAATATTGATAACAACAAGCATAAGCAACATAAACCCTGTATGCATTCTAACCCTCCAATTCCTCGCTTAACTCCATCCAAGCTTCTTCCACATCATCTAGCTCCTGTTTGACGTTGTTATGTTCGGCAGTTAATTGCACAAGCCTTTCTTTTTCACTAGCTTCATAAAGACCGCTATCGGCAAGCTGTTCATTCAAGTCAGATTCTTGCATATGCAGCTTTTCTAAGCGTTGCTCTAATTTTTTAAGCTGATTGCGTTTGGGTTGTAGGGCTTTTCGCTTTTCTGCATATTCTTTGCGTTTGGCTTTACGACTATCCCTTGTATGTTCGCCACTGGCAGCTTCTTTGCTGCTCGATTCAATGTTTTGCTCAGTTAACCATTGTGCATAATCATCCAAATCACCTGTAAAGGGTTCTGCTTTACCATGCGAGACCAACCATAAATTATCACAAACCGTTCTTAATAAATGTCTATCATGCGAAACCAAGACCATCGCCCCCTCAAAGCTTTGCAGGGCAAGTGTGAGCGCATGGCGCATATCCAAGTCTAAATGGTTGGTAGGTTCATCCATCAATAATAAATTCGGCTGTTGATACACCAACATGGCAAGCACCAAACGCGCCTTTTCACCACCCGAAAATGATGTAATGGATTCCAAAGCCATATCGCTATGAAAAGCAAAAGCACCCAAAAATAATCGTGCATCTTTTTCAGAAAGTTCAGGGTCAATCAACTGCAAATGCTGCACGGGCGAACAATCACTATGCAGTTGCTCAAGCTGATGTTGGGCAAAGTAGCCAATCTTAAGCCCTTTGGATTGCACACACTTGCCCGCAATCGGTTCAAGCTCACCTGCCATCAATTTAATCAGCGTGGACTTACCTGCACCATTCGGGCCAAGCAGCCCAATTCTATCATTGGGTAATAAGCTTGCGGATATTTGCTCCAATATCAGCTTATCGTTGTAACCAAAGTTTACCTTTTGCAGTTGCAACAATGGATTCGGCAAATAATCCAAGGGTTTGAAGGCAAATGAGAATGGCGAATCAATATGCGCTGGTGCAATTTTTTCCATGCGCTCCAAAGCTTTGATGCGGCTTTGTGCTTGCTTGGCTTTGGTGGCTTTGGCTTTAAAGCGAGTGATAAAACTTTCCATGTGCGCAATCTCGCGCTGTTGCTTCTCAAACGATGATTGCTGCAAAGCAAGCTGCTCTGCTCTACGCAGTTCAAATGCAGTATAATTGCCTGAATACAATGTAACCTTTTCTTGCTCCAAATGGGCAATGGTGGTCACTGTACTATCTAAAAACTCTCTATCATGGGAGATAAGCAACAATGCACCCTGATAATTTTTCAACCATTTCTCTAACCACAACACCGCTTCCAAATCCAAGTGGTTGGTTGGCTCATCGAGCAAAAGCGCATCCGAGCGACACATCAACGCTTGAGCAAGGTTTAAGCGCATACGCCAACCACCCGAAAAGCTTTGCACAGCATGACTTTCCTGCTCAGGTGTAAACCCTAAACCGTTCAATAGCTGCCCTGCCCTTGCACGTGCTTGATAACCGCCAATGGCATCCATACGTTCATGCAGCTTGCTTATTGCAACACCATCTTCTCTGCTTTCTGCTTCAACAAGTTGGGCTTCAAGGTCGGATAACTCAGCATCACCCAGCATCACATAATCCACAGCAGCCATATCCAAAGCAGGCGTTTCTTGCGCCACATGCGAGATAGACAATTTCGTTTTGCTGCGAAAGTCACCTTTATCTTCTTCAAGTTTACCAAGAATAAGCGCAAACAAGGATGATTTGCCTGTGCCGTTGGCACCTGTGATACCAATTTTGTCTTTGGGGTGGATGGTTAAACTAAAATCTTGGAATAAAATCTTTTTACCACGCCGCAGCGTGACATGTTCAAAATAAATCATTGGATATACTCATGCACCATTAAAAAAGTTCACCCTCACCGTTATCGCCGTGTAGCCTATGCATTCAACACGAAAAATACAAAGTGTATAAACTGTCATGCCGACCAATTAGGTGAATTGCGAAGCAAGAGAGTATCCCCTGGGGGACGTGGAGGCATCTTATAGGTTTCTCCACTCCGCTACGCTACGGTCGAAATGACAATATAAACCGCAGAGGTCGCAGAGTTTCGCAGAGGAAATTTAGATTTAAGCCACAGATAGACACAGATGCATGTCATACTGAGTGTAGTCATAGTGTCTGTCATACCGACCAACGTGGAGGTATCTTATAAGACTTCTCGACTCCGCTCGAAATGACACAAATACAATGATACAGAAAATATGAAACTACTTCGTATACTTCGTGGTGAGTTATAGATTAAACCGTTTGAGTGCATTGGCTGTGGTTGCTTCTACCAAAGATTCTAAACTTATCCCGCGTACTTCCGCAACACATTCGGCCACATGTTTCACAAACGTTGGTTCATTGCGTTTGCCGCGCTTAGGCACAGGTGCTAAATACGGTGAATCGGTTTCAATCAATAGAGATTCAAGCGGTACTTGGGCAGCAACCGCTCTTAAATCATCATTCTTTTTGAATGTAACATTGCCCGAAAATGAAATTGACATACCCATGTCCAAAGCTTGTTTGGCAGCATGCCAACCCGATGAAAAGCAATGCATAATACCACCACAACCTGCTACACCCTCATCTTTAAGAATACGTAGCGTAGCTTCATCTGCATCCCGCATATGCACAATCACGGGTTTATTCACGATATGTGCGGCTTGTAGGTGGGTACGAAAACGAGATTCTTGCACACCAGCGTCCAAAGCATCTCTAAAGAAATCCATGCCCGTCTCACCAATGGCTACACACTTTTGATGCTTAGACAGCTCACACAATTCTTCAACTGTGGGCTCATGATCCACTTCATGATTGGGATGAACGCCCACCGAAAACCAAACATTGTCTCGGGATTCCACCAAATCAATCAAACGCGGTGTTTGCTCAATTTCCACAGACACTGCAACAATCTTCGATACCCCTTCATCCGCCATACGCGCGAACACATCGTCTCTGTCCTCATCAAAATGAGGGAAATCAATATGGCAGTG
>JALUNK010000129.1 GCA_027055255.1 Ghiorsea sp. | reverse complement strand
GTGATAAAAAGGTTTATAATGTCTTGTTTATTCATTGTTTTGGATTACAAAGTCTCATAGTGAATAACACCCCGTCACGTTGTGACACCCCTCTAGCAAGAGGGGAATAATTCCCCTTCATGTATGAAGGGGTGGCAGCGAAGCTGACGGGGTAGGGTTTTATTGGCGCGTTAAAGTATTGGTATCAGTATGCTCAAAGGTTTTACTATAAATATCCAACATAATAGTTTGTTGGTATTTTAAGCTATCACCTTCAATAGTTAGTGTTTGGCTAAATGCTGTGGTGCTGGCTTTTTTCTGCATAAAGGAAGACTGGGCAATGCCACCATCAAAGCCTGTATCTTCAGCAGAAACTTCAATCACAGTTGTATTGGGCAAATCGTCACCATCCAGCACTTTACCACATGCCACCACGCCCACACCGCGAGGAATCACGTATGAATGGGTAATCACGCCCGTTTCTGAATCCCAAGACCAATAACCCACCTGATGATGGAATACATCACCGCTTTCAGCGCGTTGTACGATTTGTTTGTAGTGCAGCACAGCTAAGGTTTGCGCTTTGGCATTGCTTACATCGCCAATGGCTTCATAGGTGATGGTTTCAAAGTAGGGGTTGTTTTCTTCGCCGTTGGGTTCTGGGGCAATATCCGTGCCTTGATTGCCTTTCCAAGTGCCAATCAGTTGTGCTAGTGGCCCGTAATTAACTTTAGTCATTATTAATTCCTTGCTGAGATATATTTATAGCTTTTATCGCTATGTGAAGTGAGTGAACTCTGCATAAAGAGTCATTCGGAGGGGAGTTCCTACAATTTTGTGTAGGTGAAATATATTTAGTAGGGATAACAGCAACATTCTCCTTTTTAGTACATGAGAAAATTCCAAAACCATGCTGCTTATCAAGTATTCTCATCCCTTCAAAAACACCATTTCTTTCATATGATTGTAATAAGTTTGAAAGAGCTTGCTGTCGTCCCAGTGTTATTGCTTCAGCAGAATAGTTATATTTGTTTAGCATTGTTACTGCAGTTTTATCATAAGATGCCATGTTGGACATCAGGTTTGCGTTAAATTGATCTTTTGCAAAATTTTGATTAAAGGGCTTGATTACTTTAAATGTTCCACCCTTAGCATTACAAAATGCACCAAGGTCATATAGTGGTCGTGATAATTGGTCATCATTACTAGAATTGAAGTGAGCTCGGTAAATTACTGTACCATCAGGATAAATAAGTTGATCTTCTTTTTGCGGTTGTGGGTTGCTATTAAACCTGCTCATAAAAGATACAACAGAGTTAATAGCACTAGACACTGGTCGTTCATCATAAAATCTTTCTTTTATGAAATCTTGTAACGACATTTCCCCATATCTTTGTTGTGCTTCTTCTGTCGACTTAATTGTTGAAGTTGCACACCCTGTAAGGCTAGCTATTATTAATATTAAGTATAAGTGTTTTACTTTCATTTGTGTTCCCTCCTGTAATGTTTTATTTATCCCTCGAAGCTTTTTCATCAAGCCCCGATACACCAAAGCGTCTAGCCAGTTCGTTTAACACATCATCAGGGCTTAAACCTTTTTGCGCCAACATCACCATGGTGTGAAACCATAAGTCTGCCGTTTCATAAATGATTTGTGCTTTATCATCATTTTTGGCTGCGATAATGGTTTCAGTGGCTTCTTCTCCAATCTTTTCCAACATTTTATCAGGTTTGGCATACAAGGATGCCACGTAAGATGCATCTGCCGATTCAGATTTTCGCGCTTCGAGAATAGCCGCGAGCTCTTTTAAAATATCATTACTCATGTTGATTCCTTTTCAATATGTGTGATAAGTTTTTTTACTTGTTGGTAAGCAGTTTGCCAGTCAAAAGGTTCATCATCCAATAAACCATAGCGAAACTGAACTGCAAATGGGTTGAGCTCGGCAAGCTCCCACAAGTGACTAACCTCCTGCTGGAGGTCTTCGAGTTGATGGAGCAAAAAGCTTAGGTCATGTGTTTTGATATTGGGTTGCCCCAATTGGGTTAACCATGCTTTGAGGGCTTTTTCTGTGGCTTGTTGCAAGTGAAAGCCAATAATCTCAATATCCGATTCATCACTCAAAGCAAGAATTTTGGCAGCTTTAAGGTCTTTTTTTGCCATGGTCAGCAAAGGTGAGGTTTGATTAGGTAGATTCATACAATACTTTTCCCTGCTCTTGAATAGGTTTGAGTAGGTGTTGGTTGGCTTCTTGGTTGAGCTCGGCTTCGCTAAATATCAATAGGTCTTTGGGGATAGGGT
>JALUNK010000128.1 GCA_027055255.1 Ghiorsea sp. | reverse complement strand
GCCTGTATCTCCTGTTTCCTGTGTAATGATATGCCCTTCTACCCTACCCTCAGCGGTCATATGTTTGTTATTTGGTGTAGATAGGTGCAAGGCACATATAAAATAGGCTGAGCGGTCTTTAAACCCCTTTAAATCATGTAATAACCTTATATTGTTATCCGTATCTGTGGCATGTTCACCTGCAAAACGCGCTGAATATACACCCGGCGCACCATCAAGTGCGTTAACACATAAACCTGAATCATCTGCAAGTGCAGCGCATTGGTTGGCTTGCATAAACGCATCGGCTTTTTTCTTGGCATTACCCATAAAA
The DNA here is from genome assembly GCA_027055255.1 of Ghiorsea sp. Taxonomy (GTDB): domain Bacteria; phylum Pseudomonadota; class Zetaproteobacteria; order Mariprofundales; family Mariprofundaceae; genus Ghiorsea. Next base: position 1,978 of record JALUNK010000128.1, on the reverse strand, counting down.
TCAGGCGCATCTTCAATCACATCGACAAAGATGGTTTCTGAAGCGGGTACAACTTCAATATTTAAATCTGATAAAATCCTTTCAATTTCAGCCCGTTTTTTCTTGTTATTACTCGCAATAACAAGCTTAGAAAGGTTCACTTAGCCATGACCTTGACTTTCATACAACTCAGCTAAAATTTCACGTGCACCAAGATCTAAAATGGTGTCAGCCAGTTGAACACCTAAACTTTTTGCATCGCTTCGCACACCTGAAACTTGGCGGCGAATTAATGCTTTACCATCCACAGAGCCGACAAGCCCATCCAAATGCAGCTTATCACCATCCAAAGTGGCGTATGCGCCAATTGGTACTTGGCAACCGCCTTCAAGGTGCGCCAAGAATGCACGTTCTGCGATGGTTCTATCTACGGTATCCGCATCATTTAAGGCATCAACCATACGATTGACTTCATCATTATCATCTTTGGTTTGAATGCCTAATGTGCCTTGTGCCACAGCAGGTAGCACATCACCCACTTCCAAAAAGCCGTGCATTTGGTCTTGCATGCCCATGCGTTTGATACCTGCAGCAGCAAGAATGACGGCATCCACTTCGGTGCCCAATTTGTTGCGGCGGGTTTGGATGTTTCCACGAATAGAAACACATTTAAATTTAGGGTATTTGGCATTGATTTGCGCGATACGCCTTAAGCTTGAGGTACCAATGGTGGCATCTTCAGGCAAAGTATCCAAATCACCACCTGTGACAGTGGCATAAATATCGCGAGGATCTTCACGCTTGGGATGCGCTCTGATTGAAGTGCCCGCAGGCAATTCGGTCGGCACATCTTTCATGGAGTGAACGGCAATGTCTGCCCTACCATCAAGCAATGCTTCATCAATTTCTTTGGTAAATAAACCTTTGCCACCCACTTTTGCCAAAGGCACATCCAAAATTTTATCGCCTTTGGTCACAATTTTGACTAATTCAGTGGTTGTGCCGGGAAATAAGCGTTTTAATTCAGCAGAGACCCATTCAGCTTGCCAAAGGGCAAGGGGTGATTTGCGAGTTGCGATTCGAATATGGGTCATCTTAAAAGCTCCAAAAGGTTGGCGATTGTATTACAGCGCGTAATCTAGGAATAAACCCAAGAAAATAACAGCACCAAGCACATTATTATGCAAGAAGGCTTGAAAACAACGTTCGCGAACCCAGCCGCGTAGCAGCCATTGATGGTACACAGCAAAGATTAAAGCGATAAATAACCCAGCAAAGTAATAGATGCCTAATGCATCATGTAGCCCAAGCCAAGCCATAATCGCCAAAAAGAGAAGCTGGAAAACACCTATCCAAAATGACGTATATTTACCAAATAAAACAGCTGTAGATTTGATGCCGACTTGCAAGTCATCATCATAATCAACCATGGCATACATGGTATCATAGGCGACGACCCAACATATATTGGCGATAAACAATAGCCATGCTTCAAGAGGAATGGAAGCTATGCTTGCCATATATACCATAGGAATTGCCCAACCAAATGCAGCACCAAGAAACACTTGTGGTAGGTGGGTGTAACGCTTCATAAATGGGTACAATGCTGCCAAAAAGAGCGCGACTACGGATAAAGTAATGGTGTTTTTATCCAAGGTGAGCACCAAAAGAAAAGCTAGGCTTACCAAAGTGGAAAAGAGTAAGACAGCTTGTTTGGATGTTACTTCACTTGTGGCAAGCGGACGATGTGCAGTACGCTTGACTTTACCATCAATTTTTCGGTCGGCAAAGTCGTTGATAACACAACCTGCTGCACGCATCAAAAACACGCCAGAGACAAAGACGAATAAAATATAAGGGTTAGGGCGCCCATTCGTGGCAAACCAAAATGCCCAAAGGGTTGGCCATAACAATAAGAAAGTACCAATGGGTTTATCAATGCGCATCAAGCGGATGTAAGGGTTTTGTTTCCAGCTCATAGGCTTATTCAAGAAGTAGG
>JALUNK010000127.1 GCA_027055255.1 Ghiorsea sp. | reverse complement strand
AGTGCCAATAAGTTAGTCTGATCGGAAATTTTACGAATAGTTGATAAAAGTTGGTCAATTTCTTGGGAGACTTGAGAAAGGCGCCGAACTTCAACGGTGACCCCTTCCATTTGTGTGGTCGTGTTGCTAATAACATCACGTACTTTATTCATGGCATCAGTACCTTCAGAAACAGCTCCCTTTGTTTTTGTACTCTGTTGTCCAACATTGTCGGCTTGTTCTGCCATCATTTGTACAGTGATACTCATTTCTTCAGTCGCTGCAGCCATGGTTTCTGTTCGATTGGCAACGCCATCTGCAATTTGTTGTAATTTTGCCATGTTAATCGTGCTTTCGAAACCTGAGATCGATAAATTAACTTTATCCTTAAGTTCTTTCAGTTGCATTTTATCTAACCACGTTAGCATATGATTCGCTTGTTTAGACAATGGATTTTCTTTACTAACACGGTAAGTAAAGTCCCCTTGGCTTACAGCATTAAAGAGTGATTCTATTTCCAATTGATGTTCTGAAGTCATTTCTTGCATCATTTTGTCTCCCGCGGATTATGTTTTTTTACAGTGTGATATACTCAGTTCAAGGTAAGCAAAATAGATGCCACTCTTGAGACTTTATTTTTTTAAGGCATATTGCGGCGATATTTTTTCAGGGTTGCATCCCTTTTCGGAGAGTTAAGTATGAATGTAGGTTGTGTAAGTAAAGGTTTGGCGATGGCTATCGCATTAGGTTTGATTGGTTACTTTATTGGTCCAATGGTTGGATTGAATCAAGATATTCCTGTTGGCTCAGTCTTGGCATCAGGTTTGGTTGTTGGTTTTTTATTGGGTGCATGGATTTTTGGTGGAAGTTCAAGTGGGTCGAATTCTAAAGTAAAACATAATAATGTTAACGTCTTGTATGTTGGTAATATCCCCTTTAAAGCACGTGAAGAAGAAGTGCAGCGTTTGTTTGAAGCTTATGGTGTGGTCAAGTCCGTGCGCTTGGTGCGTAGCGGTCCGAGCCGTCGACCTAAAGGTTATGGTTTTGTAGAGATGGGTTCTGCGGGTGATATGAAAGCTGCATTGGTTTTAAATGGTGAAGATTATGCAGGTCGTAAACTACGGGTGAATGAAGCTAAAGATAAGAAATAGTCATTTCATCATTGACCATCGTTTAGGCCAAGGAGCGCGACAATCTAGCTGTTTACCTGTGCTTGGATGTGTGAAACGAAGTCGCCAAGCATGAAGGGCAAGTCCTTTGCCTTTCATCGCTTTGAATATTTTCACATCTTCTTTGTTGGCATATTTAGGGTCGCCTAAGATAGCGTGATTTTCTTGTTGAAGTTGCACGCGTAACTGGTGTGTGCGCCCATGGTGAGGTTGTAAAGCAACTAAGCTATAGTCCCAACCATCAAATTGACGCAATAAAATAGTTTGTAAATCTGTGACAGCTTCTTGACCATCTTCGGTATCAATAACCATACGCTCACCGCTTTGGGTGATGCCTTTACGCAATTTGGATTGCATACGCCCAGCATATGGGAAGGGGTGGCCTACAACCCATGCTAAATAAGTTTTATGTGCCTTATGTTTACGAAACTGCTCAGTTAGACTACGAAGTGTGTGTAAGTTTTTAGCAAGTAAAAGGCAGCCGCTGGTATCCCTATCTAAGCGGTGAGCAAGTCGCAGCTCAGGCAAATCAAGTTGATGTTTTAAACGTTCAACGAGGCCATAGTCATGCCCGCTTCCTCCGTGTACGACCACCCCCGCTTCTTTATTTAATACCAAGATGTCATTGTCTTCAAATAAAACATCTAAATTTTTAACTGCTTGTATATATGGCAACGGTTTGGAGGGCTGGCTCTCCTGCCTTAGGCTTGCAGGCAAAAAGATTGTATCGCCAGCGTGAACTCGAAACTCGGGCTTGACACGTTTTCCATTGACTCGGACATTTTTCTTGCGAATCAAGCGCAGGATAAGTGTTCGTTTGTCTTGTCCAAGCAGTCGACATAATACGCGGTCAATGCGGCTATCGTCTTCGTTTTTATCAATAATAAGATGAGCTTGCGCATTGTTATCTTTCTCTAAGCTTGCCAATATCGTCCCCGTTTGCTTTAATGTCGGCAATTGTACATGTGTTCCGCGTGTGTGGCGATGTTTAGCAAGCGAGTCTTGCTTGTCTGGTGAAAAACAATATTGAAGATGTTAATATTGAGAAGCTGCGAGCTTCATTTGACCAGATGTTTTCGGAGAGTGAGTTGGTTTTATAAAGGACTCACCATTGCCTATTTCGTGTTGAGCTTTGCACAATTTAAAAAATATAAAAGCCGCCTGACGGTCTTAAAATGAACAAGATTTTCCAGCTTAATAGTCCTAATTTCGAGTGACTATTAAGCTTTAAATGAACGTAAAGCCTTAATATATAGGTTTTTCGTTGTTTTTACTGTCAGCGGTAAGGGAACCGCTATGAAGAAGTTGATGCTTATCAACGCCTCACATGAGGAAGAAAGTCGTGTTGCGATTGTTGAAGATGATTTTTTGCAAGAACTAGACATTGAGTCCACGCATAAAGTCCTAACCAAAGGCAATATTTATAGAGCTACGATTACAAAGGTTGAAGCGAGTCTGCAGGCTGCATTTGTTGAATACGGCGCGCTTAGGCAAGGCTTTTTACCTTTGAGTGAAATTCACCCTGACTTTTGGAAAGATGGTGTTGATAAAACCCAAGATCCACGGAACGTAAACATCCAAGATGTGCTTGAAGCTAAGCAAACATTGTTGGTTCAAGTGGTCAAAGAGGAGCGCGGTAATAAAGGCGCAGCTATGACCACCTATATTTCATTGGCTGGTCGCTACCTTGTGCTTAGCCCGAATACAGCGCGTGGCGGTATTTCACGCAAGCTTCCAGATGATGTGCGTCGCGCACTCAAAGAAATATTAGCACAACTGAATGTACCTGAACATATGGGGCTGATTGTGCGCACAGCAGGACGCGACCAAAAACTTGAAGATTTAGAACGTGATTATTCTTATTTGATGCGTTTATGGGATGAGATTCGCATCAAAGGTGGCTCTACACCTGCACCTGCATTAATTTACCTTGAAGGTGATATGGCAACGCGCGCTATTCGGGATCATTTTAGCGATGATATACAAGAGATTTGGGTGGATAATCATGATGTCTACACCCGGACTAAAAACTTTGTGCACGCTGTGCTTCCAGGTAAAGAAAAGTTGGTCAAACTCTATCGTGGTAAAAAACCAATCTTCCGTCACCATGGTATTGAAGGGCAATGTGAACAAATTCATGAGCGTGAGATTCGTTTGCCTTCTGGTGGCTCAATTGTTTTTGACCCGACTGAGGCGCTGACGGCAGTAGATGTAAACTCTTCGCGTTCAACAGGGCGGAAACATATTGATGATACCGCACTTGATACCAATTTAGAGGCAGCACGTGAAATTGCTCGCCAGTTGCGGATTCGTGATATTGGGGGATTGGTTGTTGTCGATTTCATTGATATGGCCAATCGCAAGCATGGTCAACAGGTTGAAGAAGCGCTGAGAAATGCAACAGCTTCGGATAAAGCAAGAGTTCAATTTGCACGTATCTCACGATTTGGTTTGCTGGAAATGTCACGCCAACGTTTGCATCCATCGGTGCGCGAAACAACGACAGAAACATGTCCACGCTGTGAAGGCCGTGGTACAATTTTGACAGTTGAATCCATGGCGCTACAAATGTTGACGCGCATGGAGGATTTGGCTGAGAAAGGTAAAAAACCAAAATTAGTTGTACAAGTTCCTTCGGAAACAGGCGAATATTTGATGAACAATAAACGCAGCAACATTGCGCGTATTGAAGAAATGCATGATATTCAAATCGAGCTTAGCATTCGTACTGATTTGGTGATTCCTCACTATCGCATTGAAAGGCATTGGAAGGATGAAAATCAGAACCGCCTAGAAGCATTGGAAGATACGATGAAGGGTAAAAAGCCGCAGCGTGTTGCTCGCAAACTGGCTAAAATGAAACCTGTGGTTGGTATTCCGAAACCTTTACCAGCAGCTCAAAAGAAAAGTTGGTTTAAAGCTTTGTGGGATGCGCTGTTTGAGAAAAAAGAAGAAGCGCCTAAGCGTAGCAATAAGCGCCCGCCACAGCGCAAACGTAAACGCAAACCTACGCAGCAAAAAAACCAAAATAATCAAAAACCTAAGCCGCAAAAGCAAGATGCTAAAGCAGAAGGTAATAAAGATGCCGAAGAAGGGAAAAAGCGCCGTCGCCGTCGCCGTCGCCCGAATAAAGCTAAAGCTGATGGGCAAAATGCCAATACAGATAAGAAGGTTAGCAATAAGCCTGAAAAACAGAGTAAAGAAACACAGACTGCTGCATAGGCAGGTAACCTTTGATGGATGATGAGATACGACAACCCCAACATCAATGGGAAATATCTGAGCAACAGCATGGGCGGCGCTTGGATCAAGTGATCACTGAGCTTTCGGGGTTGACCCGTGCGCGAGTGCAGCAATTACTTAAAGATGGTTGTGTGTGGCAAGGTGAAAATAAAACATTGTTGCTTAAACGTGCTAGTAAAGTTGTGATGGGTGAAGTCTATCATATGCTTGTACCACAAGCGCAAACTCTAAACTTAGAGCCTGAAAATGTTCCCTTAGATATTCTTTTTGAGGATGAGTTTTTATTGGTGGTTAACAAACCCGCGGGTATGGTGGTGCACCCTTCACATGGACATGATACGGGCACATTAGTACATGCGCTTTTATATCATTGCGACTGTTTGCCGGGTATTAATGGAATTGAACGCCCAGGTATTGTACATCGATTGGATAAAGATACTTCAGGTAGTTTGGTTGTGGCGAAAACTGAAGCTGCTCATCAAGGTTTGTCGGTACTGTTTGCCAGCCATGATTTGCGAAGAGAGTATGTCGCATGGTGTAAAGGTTATCCGCACTGGTTGAAGAAACATATAGAGCTGCCTATTGGTAGACATCCACACCATCGCCAAAAAATGGCTGTGAATCCGAAAGGGAAAATGGCTATTACTGATGCGGTACTGGAAAAGCGATATGATGATAATTTTTGTCGAATCCGTTTAACACTACACACGGGGAGAACGCATCAAATTCGTGTTCACTTGAGCCATGAGCAAGTGCCCGTATTAGCAGATCCGATGTATGGTCGAAAATTTAACCCCAGCAAGCATATTCCAGAGCCTGCATTTTCAGCACTGAGTCAGCTTGAGCGGCAAGCTCTACATGCTGAAACTTTAGGTTTTAAACACCCGATTACGGGAGAAGATGTTTTATGTAAGGCACCACTGCCTCAAGATTTGCAGATATTAGACGATGCGCTCAGGGTCTTGATTTAGTGTTTTATGCCTCCAAGCTTATGGGGAAACATGGTGTTCAGGCTGTGTTTAGCGATAGGTTAGATGGGGTGAGTAAGGGTGATTTTTCCAGCTTAAACCTTGGTGAAGGTTTGGGTGATGACAACCTACATGTTCAACATAATTTAAAAACATTGTGTATGCAGGCGAAGCTTCCTTTGCCGCATCAATGCCAACAAGTTCATGGTCAAAATAGTTTATGGTGTGAAGGCAGCGGAGAGTTGCACGCCAAACAAGCAGATATTCTTTTATCAAGTCATAGTAACGTGGCGCTTGCTGTGCGCACAGCAGACTGTTTACCCATATTGTTGGCAGATAAGCAGGCAGGCATCATTTCTGCTGTGCATGCTGGATGGCGAGGTACAGTTGCTCGTGTCGTAGTTACTGCCGTTGATGCGATGTGTGAACAAGGTGCGAAGCCTAAGCGTATCCTAGCAAGCTTTGGACCTTGTATTGGAGCTTGTTGTTTTGAAGTGAGCCAAGATACTGGAGATGCATTATCAAAATCGTGTGGTGAAAATGTTTTGCAGCATAAGGATGGAAAGTTGCTTGCAAACTTAGCGCAAGCCAACCAACAGCAGCTTCTTCATGTTGGTTTACAAACAAAACATATTGAATTTATGGATAGATGTACCTTTTGCGACCCATCATCAAGGTACTTTTCCTATCGTCGTGACTGTGGCAAAACAGGACGGCATTTGGCGGTTATCCACTTACCCTAACTTGCTCAAGCTTTACATCAGCTTTAAACTGGCGGAGATGTTTAAAACACTTACATTTTCTTTCGTTTTTTTAATATTTCCTTTTGCTTATGCAGCGGGTGATGCGCCTGTCGAAGAAACCCATGTTCATATTGAAAAGGGTGTTGTTTACTGCGATGTGCAAACTTTTAATCAGGAAGCTTATATCCTTAAAGTCATTGGTTCGGGGTCGCCCATGACTGTCTTTTGGCAGTTTGAAGTATTTCAGGTGCGTGACTATTGGCTGGATAAATCTGTGGTCTCTATTCGTTTGGGCAGGCAGGTAATTCCTGATTTGGTGACTCAGCGCTGGTTGATGCGTGACTTGAGTGGTGGCTTAGTAAAATATACAAGTGATGCTGAAGAAGCGATGCGTTTTTTGACCCAAATGCAACATGCTGCTGTTGTTGATGTTTCAGTTTTAGATGGTGCAATGAACTATACACTAGAAACCAAACTGTTTACCCATGAAGGTGAAAGTGAAGATAAAAGTTGGTGGAGTTCAATGACAGATTGGGGCGAAGATATGGGCTCTGTGAGCCTTCAGCTTCCAATGACGGATAATCATGAAGATAAATAATGCATTTGTTACTTTTTTTATGCAAACGCTACCTTTTATGGGTGCTACTGTTTTATGTATATTAATATACTTTGTGTGGCCAAGTGTAGATCATTTCGGGCCTGTTTACCTTAATTGGATAAATGTTGGGTTACTTTTTTCGTTGTTAATATTTGTGCTTATTTTTGGAATTCGTCACTTTAAAAGCTCGAGAAAATCAAGCTTTAACCTCAGGGCTAAACTGGTATTGGTGATGGTATTGATGGTATTGCTGCCATCACTTATTCTTCAAGTATCAGCAAACCAAATCATTAATAAAGGTTTTGATGTTTGGTTTGATGTGCGTGTAGATACGCTATTGGATAAGGCTATGAGTCTTGCTCAGGGTTTTTATGCAGACATTGAAGAAGATATGGAACTTTCTTTAAAGCAAGTGATTGATACCCACGACTTTCCTGACTTGGAGCCAACGCCACTGGGGAGTCTTGTCTTAAACCAATATATGGAAAAATTACTCAACAAGCATGGGTGGGGCAAGCTTGAGTTGTTTGATGCATCGGAGCGATTGATTGCAACAGCACAAAAAACGGCACGAAATCAAGGTTTGGATGATTTGAAAACACAACCCGTTTCTGATGCAGGGCGATTAAGTATTGCGTTGGGTCGTTATACCATAGATCATGATATACGTGATGATGGTGAATATGTTATTGGTTATTTACCTTTGTTTGCTCAGCGACGTTTGGTCGGTCTTTTTCGTGCAGAAGTAGCATTGCCTGAAGAAGTTACAGCCAGCGCGAGAAGCATTGAGGCAGATTATAGGACTTATAAAGAGCTGGATAGACACAGACAAGGTATTCAAGATACATTTATGAACACCTTGATGATTGTGATGATTTTTATTGTGTGCGTTGCTGGTTTTTTCGCTGTGGTGTTTGCACGTAGATTAACCACACCCGTTGAAGAGTTGGCAGCTGCATTGGAACAGGTTAAGGCAGGTGATTTTGATGCTTTGGTAGAGGTAAACAGTACAGATGAACTTGGCTCGTTAGCGCAATCATTCAATAGTATGATTGAGCGACTTAAATATAATATGCAAACCTTAACGGAGACACAAAGCGAATTAACCAATGCTTTGGTGAGTAGTCGGCAGCGTCAATATGTGCTAGAAAACCTGTTGGCAAACTTACACAGTGGCGTTATTTTACTTGATGCTTCAGGTGAAATACGTCTGATGAACCACACTTGCAAAGCCTTGCTTATGTTTCCTGAACAAGGTAATGAAAAAGCATCTATTTATGATTTTTCAGAAGTTCACCTTAAAGCCATTTTAACTTTCTTTGAAACGCTACAAACACAACGGCTGGAGAGTTTACAAACTGAGCTGGAGCTGACGTATGGTTTGCAGACTGTGAAAATATTAGCCAGAGGTACCTTGTTAGGTAGTGAAGATGATGTTTTTTCAGGCTGGCTACTTGTTTTTGACGATATTACACAACTTGCCGATGCACAAAAACATAGAGCTTGGGCTGAAGTAGCACAACGACTAGCACATGAGATTAAAAACCCTTTAACGCCCATTAAATTATCAACAGAACGTGTTAAGCGTAGGTTCCGTGACCAAGTAGATAATGTAGATGTGTTTGATACATGTACAGATGCCGTTATCAATCAAGTGGAGCGATTACAACGACTGTTGGCAGACTTTTCAAACTTAGCAACCTTGCCACAGCCTAATATGGAAACGGTTTCTATTTCATCACTACTTCAAGAGTTAAAAGAGTTATACAGCCCTTATCCCAACCTTACATTTGAAGGTATGCCTGATGGTGAGGTATTTTGTGACCCAGACCAAATCCGTCAAGTACTCATCAATTTGATTGATAATGCACTGGCAACGCAAGCACATGTGCGCGTTTATGTTGAAGTTACGGACAAAGATACCCGGTTTTATGTGCAGGATGATGGGCAAGGCATTGATGAATCAGCAAAAGAACATATATTCGAACCCTATTTTTCAACTAAAGCTGAGGGTAGTGGGTTGGGCTTGGCTATTGCACAAAGGATTTCAGAAGAACATCATGGGCAACTGTTGCTGCTTTCAGCAGCGTCGCCAACACGCTTTTGTATGTGGTTGCCTCATACGCAGCCCCATCATTCTAGGGAGGATGAAGCATGACGATTCAGATTTTGATTGTTGATGATGAGCAACCAATTCGCGAATCTTTGAGTGGTTTGTTTGAGGATGAAGGGTATTTGGTTAGTACCTCCGCATCGGGTGAGGAAGCTGTGGCACGGTTTCGTAAAAGTCCTGCAGACTGCGTGTTTCTTGATATATGGATGCCTGGGATCGACGGTCTGGAGA
>JALUNK010000126.1 GCA_027055255.1 Ghiorsea sp. | reverse complement strand
TGATTATCGTTGGAGTTGGTATCGCCCCATCTTGCAGCAAGGTGAGAGTGCCGCGAAACGTTGTCGTGTGGATGCGCGACGTTTGCCCTTATACGTGCCAGGGGAAGATGCACGAGAATATGTGCCTTATGTGATGCACTCGCAAATGTCTGCTGTGTTTAATAATGCAGTGAAACGTTTGTATGATTATTCTGTAAAATACATGATTGATAAACAGCGGGTATCGGCACATCAGCTGCCAAAAATGAACCCTGTTGCTCGTGAAATGATGAAACATTTGCAGTCTTTATACCCCCATTTTCCGCAAACATTGTTGCATCATTGGTGTGCAGATGAAAGCGGAGGGTTGGCACTATTAAAAGTTTGGCAAGACATGTGGGCACAATCATGGCGCCAAGACCAAGAAGATACCGCACCATGGGTGCCTGCAGTAAATGTGTTGGTATTGCGATTGATTCGGGATGCTATTGGGCGTTTACCTAATGAACATGCAGAACATAATGACCACGTGATGGTATCGGTGTTGGGTGGTTTATATGATTGGGCACTGCGTTTATTTTTGAAGAAGTTTGTCGATGGTGCAGTGGAAATGACACGTATTGCCACCTATGAAACCATGATTATTCCCGCAACACCTATGGCATTCTTTTATCAGCAGCCTGATGCCAATTTATTGGCTGATTCACGAACCATGATTAAAGCTTATGGCTTAGAGCCTGACTTATTGCCGCGTATGCGTGAAATTAGGCTTAAAGTTGGCTCAAAAAATGAGGCAGGCATATTACCTTTGTTAGCACAAGATCGTATGGGCGAACATATGGTGAAACGCAGTTGGGCGCGTTTGGCACTGTGGGCATTGGCACAGAAAACCAAACAAGGTGTGTGGATGCAGTGGGTATTAGATGCGAAAAAGCTAGATTTACTTTTGGCTCGTCCTGAGAAATTACCTGATGCTGTGGTTAGATTGCTTGAATCGGCTCAAAAAGAACATCCTGTTGCAGGTTGGTTACTTGCGGTAAGAGAGGGTGGTAAAGCTGCAAAAAATGCAGGTTCACCTTGGTTGCATGAAGATGTGGTATTAAATGCATTTCGTGTATTTGAAGAAGATGTCAAAGTTGAAGGCACTAGACGAAAACAAGAATCATTATGGATGGATAAAACAGCGGCTGTTTCTGCGGGTAAAAAAGGCAAAGAAGCCAATGCTTTGATTGAAAAGGCTTATATGGATGGTGATATCGTATATTTTCAACCAGATGCAAATAAATCACTGCATGGCGGCACATCTTTGGCAAACAAGCAAGGCTGTTTACGCGTAGAGTGGTCGGATTACCTTGCAGGTATGACCATTACTGTTAAAAACCGCGTTGAATTTTTAAGTAAATATTTTATGCCCAACGTGATGGACTTGGTGAGTCAGCATGAGCATGTGTATATTGATCAAATCTCCGCATCAGGTTGTTTGCTTCGTGGTAGTGTGAAGGGGTTGATTGACGCAGGTAAAGAAATGCGAATCCAATTGAAACGATGGTTTGAAGAAGCGACCGAAGAAGGTGCAGCAGCAAGTATGCCTGCGGTGTCTATGTGTGCGGCATTGATGGGTGACTGGGACTTTGCGACTTATGAACACCCCAAACTGGGCAAACATACCTTGGCATTTAGTTTGGCTGTGTCTCAGGCTGATGCAGGTGTAGTTCGTGATGTTGGTGTAGGTCGGTTGATTGCTTACCGCGATCAAAAAATGCGCAAAAGCCCATTGGGTGGCGTGCGTGTAGACAGTTTAGATAGTGGGACGGGGCATGCCGAATATGTCTTGTATAATAATGGTTTTGCACTGACATCCCAAGCGTTAACAGAGCTTTGTGCTTCCATGCAAAATAAAGCGGTGATTAAAGAGTTTCGACCAACATCAAAAGCCGCACAAGCTGTGTTGTCAGAGTTTCGTTTGCCGCCAGAAGGTTTGAAGGTGGTGTGTATTCGCTCTCGCCAAGATGATGAGGTATATTTGTTTATTCGAGCTGGTCGCCCTGCATTGGCTGGTGTGGATACAGATTTATATGAGTTGATTGATATGGCAAGTGTGGTGGGTAAACGTATTTATAACGATGGTTTGCCCAGGTGGAAGTAATTAAAAAGACAGTGCTTTAATAAGAAGTGACTACAATACCATTCGATTTACCTTTGTTGGACACCATGCCCAAACAAGTTGCTGTGGCATGGTCTGGAGGATTGGACTCTACAGCACTTGTTCTGTTACTGCTGGATGCAGGTTTTGATATTCAGTTGTGGCATGTCGATCATGGATGGAGTGAACAGT
>JALUNK010000125.1 GCA_027055255.1 Ghiorsea sp. | reverse complement strand
TGGATAAACCTTCCCACGATGTGTCGCGCCCTTGGGAAATGATCAAACATAAGAGCACGTGTACGCAATGTCCGCAAGGTTGTGATATTGAAATTGAATCGCGTAATGATGAAGTGATGCGTATTCGCCCAGCCAAGGATGGTGTTGAGCCATGGATATGTGACCGTGGGCGTTTTGTGTATGATGCGTTCCGTTCAGATAACCGTCTGCTGTCACCGAAAGTGCGTGAAGGATCTGCGTTAATTGATGTATCATGGGACGATGCGATAGCTCGTGCTGTGAGTTTCTTGAAAGGTAAACGTGTTGGTATTGTTTTCTCTCCAGATTGGAGTGTTGAAGGGTTAACAGCCATTCGTTTGTTGCGTGATGCTGCTTTGGAGGGCGCACAAGTTGCGTTTGAGTTGCACCGCAGAGACACCCGCCCATTTGCCTTTGAAGAAGGTTTGTCGATGTCAGCTAAAGCGATTGAAAATGCTGATCAGGTGATTGTTTTGGGCTCAGACTTGCGCCAACGTTTGCCTATTTTGATGCAGCGCTTACGCAAACGCGCCAATGCAAATAAACCGATTACGCGCATTGGGGCAATGCACTACCGTACCAATTCCGACTTGGCTGTGGATGCTTTAATCCGACCTAGGGACTGGCATGCTGTGATTGCGACGGCCATGGTTCAACTTAATGAGTTGGGTAAGTTAGCAGCTGGCATGGATGCTTGGATAGAAAAGGTTGAAGCAAGACATGATGCGGGCAAGCTACTGGCTGATGCACTCATTTCGGATTCATGTGCCATGCTTGTGGGTGAAGAAATTCGTTCGCATGAAGATGCGGCATCCTTGATTCATGGTGTGGATCTATTGATGCGCGCTACAGGGCATGCGGAAGTGGGTAAAGATGGACGCAACTTGCTACCAGAGGGTATGAATGCACAGTTGTTGTCAGGTGTGTTTGGTGATATCCGGACATCAGCAGGTGATTTGTTTGATGCAGCGGCTAAAGGCGAGTTAGATACACTGCTCTTAGTGGGTAGCGACCCTGTGGGTGACGGTTTATTCTCGCGCCAAGCTAAAGCAGCGATTGAAAAAGCAGATTTGGTTCAAGTGGCTGCTATTTCTGGAGATATGGGTAATTACGCATCTGTTCAGCTTCCTGCAGCGGCATATGCAGAAATTGATGGTACATTTATTAACATGGAAGGCCGTGTTCGGGTGGCAGATAACCCATTGAGTGCATTGGGCGAACAGCGTCCGATGTGGAAAGTCATGATGCGCTTGGTTCAAGCCATGGGTCACGATGTGCCTGCAGTTAATTTGGATGAAGTTCGAACCAAAGTGATCGATCTTGTACCATCGTGTTCTGAACTCGCAGAAGCGTGGTCGGGTGATAAAGATGCTCGGACTATTTTTGTGCCTTCGGCAAGAAATAAAGGTGCTTCATACTTGCCACAACAGGCGAGAGATACAAAAACATTGGACTTGGTTAGCCGGTATTCGATATACCGCGAAGGTGCATGGGTTAGAGCCTCGGACTTATTGGTGGAAGCTGGAAACATTCATGCCTTAGATGATGTGATTGTGCATCCCGATACTTTAGCAGAGCTTGGTCTGGAAGAAGGGAAACTTAAGCTTGTTACGGATTTTGCCGAATCTATCTTTGATGTTGGTTTGCGTACAGATGTGTCACCAGGTGTTGTCTTCGTTTCAAAACGAGGTATAGCGGGTGATTTGTCCAGCGCAACAAGTGTTGACTTGAAAGGGGGTCAATAATGGATGTGTTAGACATGGCTTTGCAGGTGCTTATTTGGGCGCTTGAAATTGTAGCAGTGGTTTTACCACTTGCGCTTGCTGTTGCATACACAACTTATGCAGAGCGCCGTATTATTGGTTGGATGCAGGTGCGCCAGGGTTGCAACCGTGTTGGGCCATGGGGGTTGTTTCAGCCGCTAGCTGATGGACTGAAAATGTTCATGAAAGAAACGATTATTCCAGCACGTTCTAACAAATTCTTATTTGTTGCGGCACCAGTGATGTCTTTGATGCCAGCCTTTTTGGCATATGCTGTCGTCCCCTTTGGTGAAACATCATTGTTTGGTTTCTGGGATAAGCCTCACGTTATGGCAATTGCCGATTTAAATGTTGGTATTTTATATGTTATGGCAATTTCAAGCTTGGGTATTTATGGTATCTTAATGGCGGGTTGGGCTTCAAACTCTAAGTATGCTTTGATTGGTGCTATTCGGGCAGTATCTCAAATGATTTCGTATGAGATTGCGATGGGCTTTTCCATTGTCTGTGTGCTTATCCTTGCGGGCAGCCTAAGTCTTACAGAT
>JALUNK010000124.1 GCA_027055255.1 Ghiorsea sp. | reverse complement strand
CCTGTTTTTTCATCGTTGGCGCCATAGATGACTGTGCCAATACGCGCATGAATAATAGCGCCTGCACACATCAAACATGGTTCTAGCGTGACATAGAGCGTACTGTTTAATAAGCGATAATTACCTATAGCAGTAGATGCTTTGCGTATGACTTCGATTTCAGCGTGTGCCGTTGCATCATGTTTGTTGATGGGTGCATTATGTGCCGTAAACACCTGCTTATCTTCAGTGATTAAAACAGCACCTACAGGCACTTCATCCATGTTTGCCGCTAAATCTGCCTGCCCCAAAGCAAGCTGCATATAATACTCATGGTTCATGTTTATCGTTTCAGCCTTGGGTCAAACACATCTCTTAACCCTTCGCCAAGCAGATTATAACCCAATACGGTAATCAAAATCGCTAATCCAGGATAAACCGATAACCACCATGCAATTTGGATATTATCTTTGCCTTCTGTGAGCATATTGCCCCAAGATGCAGTGGGTGGCTGCACGCCAAGCCCTAAAAATGATAAGCCCGACTCAATCAATACCGCACCTGCAATGCCAAGTACCGCAGATACAAGCAATGGCCCCATGGCGTTGGGCAACATATAAGACCAGACCATGCGCCAAGGTGGCGTGCCTATGCTTTGCGCTGCAAGTACAAACTCACGCTCTCTTAAACTTAGAAATTCAGCGCGTAATAGTCGCGTCACACCCATCCACGAGGTCAAACCAATGATAATCATGATATTCCAAATGGATGGCTCTAAGAATGCAATCACTGCCAAAATCAGGAAGAAGGTGGGGAAACACAGCACCATATCTGTCCAACGCATAATGATGTTATCCCAAACACCACCCGCATAACCTGCAATCGCGCCCAAAATCGTGCCCACCAAAAGCGCAATGCCCACGGCAACCAAACCCACCAATAATGAAATACGCGCGCCATACAAAAGCCTTGAAAACACATCGCGGCCTAAAGTGTCTGTGCCGCACCAATGTTCAGCAGATGGCGGCAATAACATATCACGAATCACGATATGGTCAGGGTCGTAAGGGGCTAAAAGAGGCGCGAAAATCGCAATGATAGACACCAAAGCTACAATACTAGCGCCAGCTAACATCAAAGGGTTTTGCTTGAGCGCATGGAGCAAGGTTTATAACACCTCTGCTGCATAAGCAGCTAGACGGGAGCGCTCGCTATCTCTAAGCATAACATGCCCAGCATAACCCCAATCAGAGAATTTTTGTACCGCCAGCGTTAACCCATTGGTGTGAGCTGTTAAATACGGCGTATCAATCTGCGCATTATTACCCAAGATAATAATTTTTGAGCCTTCACCCATGCGTGTAATCAAGGTTTTCATTTGATGAGGGGTTAAGTTCTGTGCCTCATCAATAATTAACCATGTGCGGGTGAATGTGCGGCCTCTAGCAAAAGATAAGGCTGCGATTTCAATGCGATGCTGCCCCAATAGAGAACCAATATCACTGGTGGGTTCATCCAAAAGGTATGATAAGTTATCGGTTATCGCGCCCATCCATGGTTCAAGCTTTTCTTTTTCAGTACCGGGTAAATAACCAATATCTTGACCCATAGGTACGGTGGCGCGGGTGACCAAAATTTTATCGTATAAACCCATGTCCAAGGTTTGATGCAGGCCTGCTGCCAATGCCATTAATGTTTTACCTGAACCTGCCACACCCATAAGTGCAACCAAATCAAGCTCTGCATCCATCAGCAAGTTAAGCGCAAGGTTCTGCTCGATATTTCGTGCAGTCACACCCCAAATAGCATGTCTTTCACTGCGATAAGAGTAAATGTCATCCAAGGTCACCTCTCTGTCATTCATGGATGTGCAGCGAACAGATACTTCCAATTCACCTGGTAGCATGACAAAGCTATTGATAAAGGGCAGGGCAATAGTGTCTGGCCATTGCACTACATAACGATTGCCATGCTCAATTTCTGAGACAACCATATCTTTTGCCATGCTTTCCCAGTCATCATGAGAAAGTTTAATGTTACCTGTGGAAAGCACATTGATATCTTCAACCACACGGTCAGAGCGATAATCTTCCGTTTTTAAGCCTAATGCGCGGGCTTTGATGCGCATATTAATATCTTTGGATACCAGAACTACTTTGTGGTCAGGGTTTTTCTGTTGCAAACGCATAGTCACAGCAATAATACGGTTGTCTGCCATACCTTGGGTGAATGCTTTAGGTAGGCCATCAGTTTGGTCATCCAGCTCAAAAAATAAGCGGCCGCCACCATTGAGTTTAAAACCTTTGGATATATCTTTATTGCCAGCGCTAATGTCATCCAGTGTTCGAGAAACTTCGCGGATATTGCGGGCAATTTCATCCATGCCACGTTTGACCTTGTCCATCTCCTCTAAAACGACGATAGGAATGACCACATGATGCTCATCAAAGCGAAGCAGGGCATTGGGGTCGTGAATGAGAACATTGGTATCTAATACATAAGTATAAGGTGCATTGTCTGTCATAAGGCATCCTGTTTACGTTCAGTTTTAATTTTTATTACCACAAGTAAGGCTTCAATCAACACCCAAACGGCGAGTGCAAAAATAGTGAAGCCAACGGCTGCAACTGTCCACTGCTCATTACCTACGGCTTTGGATATACCTATCAGCATACCTGCGATGGTCGTGCCTAGCACAAGTAACATGGGTAGTAGTGTATAAAGAATTGGTTTTTTCTTACGGTATAAATAAATGGTGACGGTTAAGAGTGTGAGGCCAGCCAAGATTTGGTTGGTGGTGCCAAACAATGTCCATAAGAATAAACCCGCAGGTTTGCCATTCATTTCAAAGAAGGCAAAGAAACCCATAGCTGATACAGCCAATAATGTGGCGATATAGCGGTTGTCCAATAACTTGAAGTTGATGGTTTTGCCGATTTCTTGGATATTAAATCGCAAAAGCCTTGCGCCTGTATCCACAGAAGTCATGGCAAAACCAACCACGACTACACTGATAAATGCTGCGGCGTAATCCAATGGCACGCCAAGCTGGTGAATAAAGTTAGCATTACCTTGAATAAATACACCAAGCTTTTGATGTAAACCAACTGCTTGCCCCCAAGAGCCATAAAAGGCTTCCCAATCTGCGCGTGTTGCAAATGCGCCTGCGGTAGTCGCAAGCACGGCGAGTAGCGCAAGTAATGATTCACCAATCATACCACCATAACCAATCAATGGTGCATCAGTTTCTTTATCCAATTGTTTGGCTGTGGTGCCTGATGCTACAATACCATGAAAGCCAGACACTGCGCCGCAAGCAATCACGATAAACAAAAATGGCAGCATTGGGGGTGCGCCTTCGGGGTTAGGATTGATGGCAGGGGCGACCCATTCAGGGTCTAAAATAAAGAAGCCAATCAACATCATGGCGAGGGCTAAGTATAAAAGCAGGGAATTTAAAAAGTCGCGAGGTTGTAATAAAAGCCATACAGGCAACACGCTGGCTAAAAATGCATATACCAATAGTGACCATGTCCAATCCTTAGTCGTAAATCCGGTCACAGGGTTATCCAAGCCCCACCATGTGGTGACTAACATAGCTACAAAACCAATGCCAATCAGAGGCCATACGGGCATATTCTTTTTATAAACGAAGAAACCAATCACCATGGCAATGACCATGAGTGAATAGGTGGGAAATACAGCTTCAGGATGAGCTGTGGCTGCGATATTGGCGGCATCAGGTGCAGCAAACAAACCAGAAATTACCAAAACGAATACGCCCATAGCAAGGGCGACAAGGAAGAAAATAACGAGCAAAAATAAAAGGCGAGTGCGCGGAGAAATGACATCACGAGCAATCGAACCCACGCTTTCACCTTTGTGGCGCGATGAAAGTACAAGTGCAGAAAAATCGTGAACTGCACCAATCAGTAGCGTACCAAAAACCACCCAGCAAAGCGCGGGTAGCCAGCCCCAAATCACGGCAATAGCAGGGCCAAGCATAGGTGCTAAACCTGCAATGGATGCATAGTGATGGCCAAATAAAATGTATTTATTGGCGGGAACATAATCCACACCGTCATTCATGCTGTGAGCAGGTGTGATGTTTTTATCATCCAAATCAAAGACTTTTCGTCCAAGTACACGTTTTGCATAAAAATGATAAAAAGTGAGGTATAGACTTAAGACCACAATGGCCATCACAGCTGGTGACATATTCAATTTCCCTCTTTAGTTTCTGAGTTAATGCCGATACTCTAGCCCACATATGATGGATTGCGAAGGTTGAGATGAAACGATTATTATTGATATGTGTTGTGCCGTTGGTTTTGCTATCGTGTAAAGATGATGAAGGCATCAATGTGCAGCAGCAAGAAATAAGTCCCGTGGTAGCGCAAGTGGGCGATAGGAAAATATACGAGTCGGATATTGATTTCGAGGTTATGAGTTTGCCAGAGTCTATGCGTTATATTATGCAAGATGATGTGGTGCGTGGGCAAGTGTTGGATGTAATGATTAAACGAGAAGTTGTGGCGCAAAAGGCAAGAAAAATGGGTTTGAACTTAGACCCTTTGATAGCGTACCGTATGCGCAAAGCTGATGATGAGGTTTTGATTCAAGGGGTGCGTGATTGGCAACGTGTGGACATGCAGCAAGTGAGCGATGCTGAAATCAAATCATATTTTGAAAAGCATCAGGCTGACTTTGTTATTCCTAAGCAAATTCATGCGCGACATATTTTGGTGGCTGATAAACAAACGGCACTTGAGTTGCTCAAACAAGTGAAGGCTAACCCTGATAACTTTCCAACTTTAGCGGCGCAATTTTCAATTGATGATAGCACCAAAGGACGAGGTGGTGACCTGAATTGGTTTGCCAAAGGAGATATGGTGAATGCATTTGCTGTCGCGGCTTTTAAGTTGTCAGCAAAGAGGCCATTAAGTTCACCTGTTAAAACGAAATTTGGCTGGCATATCATTCAATGGTTGGGTGAAAGAGAAGAGCAAACGCCGATGTTTGAAGATGTTAGGGTAGAAATCAAAAGTATTCTTGAAAAAAATAAATTAACGGCATGGATTGCCTCTTTGATGAATGATGCTGATATTGAAGTGTTCAAAGCCGCATACACACAATAAAATAGTGTGCGATATGCCCTTGACAGTTCTTGTAATCACAACACACTCAGCCACCTTGAAAATCAAATAACGGAGTAATACTTTTTATGTTACGTACAACTATTCTTTCAATTGTAGCCTGCTTGGCATTATCAACCCATGCTTTTGCAGCAAATACAACAGTAAACTTGGAACAATCATTTATGGTTGCAGGTCATCACGATGATAAATCATCAGATAGCAAGTCAAAAGATGATAGTTCTTCAGATGATAGTAAGTCTGGTGATGACAATTCTTCAGATGACAAATCTCACGACAGCAAAAGCTAAGTTAGTTTAGACAGCTTTATATATTTAAGGTCAAGCTTCACAGCTTGGCCTTTTTTATGAGCTGCATGACAGCATAGAGCAACCTACTTTGTGCTTTGCCCAATCGGGTCGTTTGGCAGCAAATACTTCTTCTTTATCAGGTTGCTCATCATAAGGCTTTTTCAAGACGTCAAATAATTCATGTAACATGGTTAAGTCACCTGTATTGGCTTTGTCGATGGCGAGTTGTGACAAATAATTGCGCAACACAAACTTTGGATTGGTTTGATTCATGACAAGCTTTCTATGGGTGACGCTGTTACTTTTGAGATGTTGTAGATATGCATTGAACCAGTCTTGCCATACAGAAGGCGCTTGGGTTTGCCAGCTTTCATCATAAAATGCAGGGCTGATGGTTTGTATGCAATGTTCTGCCGTGTCACTGGCTTGAATATCGGCCAATTTGCGAAAGAAAATCGTCATATCCGTATCCATGATTTCAAGCTTGCTCAACAAGCTTTCCACCAAAGACTCATCAAATGATGTTAAGCCTAATTTAGCGCACATCATATCTTGCCACGCGCTTTTATAGTTGACGGCATAGTCATCTAAGACGCTTTGTAAGCGTTGCACACCCTGAAATAATGGCGCAATGGCTTGGGCTAGTTTCATCAGGTTCCAATGGGCAATGGAGGCTTGTTGTCCAAAGGCATAACGGTGAAATTCAGCATCGGTGGTGTTAGGTGTCCAGTCAGGATGATAATCTTCCAACCAGCCATAAGGGCCATAATCTATGGTGAGCCCTAGAATGGACATATTATCGGTGTTCATCACGCCATGAACAAAACCGACACGTCGCCAATGCACAACCATATCCTTGGTGCGCTCACATACTTCTTCAAACCATTTGAGGTAGGTGTCTGTATTGATTTCTTCCTCAAGCAAGTGGGGGAAGTAGGTGGTTATGGTGAAATCAAGCAAAGTCTTCAGTGTTTTGATATCGCCACGTTTACTAAAAATTTCAAAATTACCAAAGCGTAAGAAGCTTGGAGCTACGCGGCAGACCACAGCGCCATGTTCATATTCAGGGTTTCCGTCATACAACATATCACGCCATACTTGGTCGCCAGTACTACATAAACTCAAAGCACGCGTTGTTGGCACACCCAAATGAAACATGGCTTCACTGCATAAAAACTCACGAACACTTGAGCGAAGCACAGCTAACCCATCTGCGGTACGGGAATAAGGAGTCTCTCCTGCACCTTTGAGTTGCAGTGTCCAGCGCTCACCTTTGCTATTGGTGACATCACCTAAGTTGATGGCTCGGCCATCACCCAATTGCCCTGCCCAGTTACCAAACTGGTGCCCGCCATAACACATGGCATAAGGCTTCATGCCATCTATCAATGCATTACCTGAAAAGACTTGGGCAAATAAATCGGAGCGACAATCTTCTTCGGATAAGTCTAGAAGTTCGGCGACTTCAGGGCTGTAAGCCAGCAATTGTGGTGCGGATGTAGGTTTGGGTGTTACCCATGAATAACATGCTTCAAAGACTTGTTTTCGCCGATTTTTAGTGTCGGGGTCAGCAGGGAGTTTGTCCGTGAAGGTATGGTCAAATTTGAGATGTTTAATGTTTAGCTCCGCTTAGGTTTAAGCCGACTACGCCTGCGATGATGAGCGCAAGGATAATCATTTTTAGGGTGGTGGCAGGCTCTTTAAAATATAATATGCCAATGCCTGCAATCAAAGCTGTGCCTACACCTGCCCAAATCGCATAAGCCACACCAAGCTCAATTTTTTTGAGTGCAAGGGTAAGTAAAGCAAGAGATGCAAGGTAGAAAACAGCCAGCAGTATGCTTGGAATAAGTTTGCTAAAGCCATCGGCAAACTTCATGGAAATGGTACCTGCGACTTCTAAAAGAATCGCACCTGCTAAGAAAAACCAATGTTGCATAGATGTTTGCTCCTTGTTTTGTATAGTGGCGCTATGTCTAATCAATCTTCGGGTCAATTTCGCGCCAATAAAGCATTAGGTCAACATTTTTTAGTGAGCCAGAAAGCTATTCGTACTATTGCAGAAGCGATACCTGTTGGCGAGACCGCGATTGAAATTGGCCCTGGTCCTGGTGCGATTACCACATCTGTTTTGGAGAGAGTGAAGCATTTAACGATTATCGAAAAGGACGACCGCTTTGCTGAATTTTGGCAGGAAAAGACAAGTGAACATCTTAACTTAAGCATAGCGCATGGCGATGTCATGGAGCTGCTTGATGATGTGGTGGCGCAAGATAATCCGCAATGGATAGTTGGTAACCTCCCTTATAATATCAGTGGGCCTTTAACAGCGTCTTTGGCATCGTTTTCGCTGTCAGGTGGCATGGTGCTGATGTATCAGCGCGAAGTGGGGCAGCGGATTACAGCCGAGCCTGGAAGTAAAGTGTATGGCGGTTTATCGGTGTTGGTGCGTCATTTTTATCATCCAAAGAAATTAATCACCTTGCCACCGGGGGCATTTAACCCACCGCCCAAAGTTCACTCCATGGTGATTCAACTGATGCCGCATGGCAAAGAGCCAAAATGTGCATACGATGATTTACAAAAGACAGTGCGCCAAGGTTTCGCGCATCGCCGAAAGACCATCTACAATCAGTTTCGCGGGCAACTCACCCAAGAAGATTATTTAAGCATTGATATTGACCCGAAAAAAAGACCTGAACAATTGGCGTATGATGATTGGGTGCAGATTACGCTCAAGCTTATATTAAATAGGGGGAGATAAGTTATGTGGGAAGATGGTTTAGAGGAATGTTGGGCTTGTCATACGAAAGAGAAGTACGATAAGAAATATTATCGGCGACCTGTGGGTTGGGGTACCAAAGCAATTGCGGGAGGAGCTTTTATGTTATGTTCCTCATGTGTTCGATTACTATGCCTTGAGGATGGAACAATGTCGCATATTCTTATTGACCATGTTTATAAAAATCATGGTATAAAACTTGATAGCTATGGGGATGTGGTAGAAAAATAAAGGCTTGGCATTTGTTCATTTTTGTACAGCCAAAAACGAACCAAAAAGCTGCCCCTACACGCTGTGTATTTCTTCGCGGGTTCGCAAAAGCGGGCGCAGCATTAGAATATGCTGCTTTATCCCTTCTTTTTGCAAACCATCTCAACACAGCTATAGCAGGGGGGGTATATTCAGCTTGTATAGGTAGCGGTTTACTTGTTTTATTTCTTCGTGTGCTTCGTGGTTTATTTATATTCCTCTGCGTAACTCTGCGTTCTCTGCGGTTCAAAAATAGAAGCCTGCCCCTTGCGGGTACTGCGGTTAATTTTTTCTTCTCGTACTTCGTGGTGAGTTTGTTATTTCAAGTTTGCTAAAAGTTAGGGTGATATAGCACGTGACAACTTAAAATAAATCAGCAGGTTTCGCAGACGATTTTTAATAAGCAAGAGGTAAGTGATGTCAATCAAGTCAGATAAATGGATTCGGAAAATGGCGAAAGAGCATCAGATGCTGGACCCTTTTGTGGATGGTCAAGTCAAAAAGAATGCTAAAGGTGAAGGTGCGATTTCTTATGGTTTATCATCATATGGCTATGATGTGCGTTGCTCAGATGAGTTTAAAGTGTTTACCAATATCCATTCAGCCACAGTTGATCCCAAAGACTTTGATGACAAAAGCTTTGTCGATATTAAGTCTGATGTTTGCATCATCCCGCCCAATTCTTTTGCTTTGGCTCGCACGGTGGAGTACTTAAAAATACCACGCAATGTGTTGACCATTTGTTTGGGTAAATCGACCTATGCACGTTGCGGTATCATTGTGAACGTCACTCCGCTTGAGC
>JALUNK010000123.1:1379-2357 GCA_027055255.1 Ghiorsea sp. | reverse complement strand
TGAGAAAAAAGTGAATGAAACTTCAGTTGGCGCAGATGCAGCTGCCTTGGATGCGCAAAACAAACGTTTAGAAATTGTTATATCTCGCTTAAAAGGTCAATTAGAGAAAGCCAAGGTGAATGAAGAGCAAAGTGCTTCTGATTGGCTCATGTATGCATTAGCAGGGCTTGGTTTGTTGGCATTGGGTCTAATTGGTGCTGTGGTCATGTTATTGCGCCGTACCCCCAAACACCCAGCAGAACAAGTTGTTCCTAAAGAAGAAGTGTTTGAAGAGCCTGTGGAAGAAGCTGATGCTGAATCATTTGATGATCAAGATGTAACCAAGTTAATGGATGCTGATGATTTTGAAATGCCTTCAGACTCATCTGAAGATCAGGCTGTAAGTGAAAATGAAACCAATAGTGATGAGCCCTTAGAGGAAATTCCAGACTTTACTGATGATGAAACAGGAGAGATGGAAGCCTTTGATAACGATTCAGATGAGACACCAGATCCTAGTGTAAATTACCTTGAAGAAGCCGATGTTTACCTGCGTTATGGCATGGAGGATGAGGCAGAGAAACAAGTACGTATGGCATTGAAGTTGGATGATAAAGATCCTGCGGCACATGCTAAAAACATACAAATTTTACATATGCGCAATAACTCTGAAGGTGAAGAAGCAGCACTAAGTGCAGCTAAAGCGGTACTAACAGGTTCTGCATTGGCAACATTTGAAGGTTTATTGGCTGAATCTTCAGCTGAGACAACCACCAATGATGTTGAGCAAGCATCTGAAATATCCGCATTAAAGGATGATGCTTTTAGTGGTGAAGATACAGGCATTGTGGACTTTGGCGCTATCAATTTTGATACACCTGATAGTGATGATTCTACTGACTCAGACAGTGCGCCTGCAGATGTGATGGAACCAGAGCTGTTAGACACAGGTAAAATGGACTTTGGTGAAGTTGACGAAGATGATAATAACATTGATAT
>JALUNK010000123.1:0-1369 GCA_027055255.1 Ghiorsea sp. | reverse complement strand
CTGAAAATGCTGATGATCTTGGTGTAGATTCGATAAATCTGGGTGATGAAGGTGCAATGGATGATGCCCAAGCATTGGATACAGGAGATTTAGATTTTGGTGCCTTAGATATTGAGGCAAGTGATACTGAAACAAGTGATCTGCAAGATAATGTAACAGGAAAAGATAGTACGCCAGAAGGTGATGTCCTAGAAGATGCCATGGGTATCGAAGCAAGTAATGTTGAAGCAAGTGACCTGCTGGATAATGTAACAGCCGAAGAAAGTGCGTCAGAAGTTGATGTGCTAGAAGATGTTATGGGTATCGAAGCTTTGGATACAGGCGAATTGGACTTTGGTGATTTAACTGCAGATGAAGTAAGCTTGGATGCAAGTACAGCGGCTGATGTGATGGAAGATGAACCATTAGACACTGGCGCTGTGGACTTTGGTGACTTCATCAGTGATCCATCTTTAGATAAAGCTGAATCAACAGGTGGAAGTGGCAGCACAGATGATTTTGAAGTAGATTTTGACTTTAGTGAAATGGGAGAAAGTGATGCTGACAACTCTGATAATTTACTAAGTGAAGTTGATGATTTAGAAAGTACTTCTGCTGTGCAAACAACAGGTGAAACTATGGTTGTGTCTTCTGAGGCAGCAGAAGTTAACCTTGATGATGCAATCAATGACAGGCAAGTAGAACAAGCACGTTTACAAGCTGAAGAGGAAGCAACTGCTACTGCAGTTGAGATTCCTGCAGATGCAGATGACCCGTTTGAAGCAGCTAATGTACTACTTAATGATGCTGAAGAGAGTAATTTGGCTTCAGGTATATCCAATGATGATGTTGCTGAAATACAAAGCTTAGATGCAGATGTGCTATCTTTGGATAATTCGGCAAAACAAAGTAATGATGAAAAATCAGTGGAAGATTTGGATAGTATATCTTTGGACTTATCTGGGTTTTCAGATGATGCTGATTCGGCACTAGATGAAGTGCAAGCCATTGAAGAAGAACTAACATCTGAAGTTGATGTTGACTTGAACATGATTGGTGGTGACTTGCTTGTTGATGCCGATGATGATGTAAGTGCGGAAGCTTCAACAGAATTAGATTTAGACGATTTTGATTTGCAAGAAATAAGCTTGGATGAGGAAACTAAAGAAAGTTCAACTTCTAAACCAGCATCTGATGCGTTTGATTCAACTGTTATAATGGATAATACACAGAAGAAAATACAGCAGGCACCAGATGCTGATGTAAAGACTGATAATGATCATTTGACTAACCTTGACGATATGGAAAGCGATAAAACATTGATAATGGATGTTTCATCTGACCCTATGGAAGATGCTTTTAGCGCAACAGGCGAACTTAAAAATATTGA
>JALUNK010000122.1 GCA_027055255.1 Ghiorsea sp. | reverse complement strand
AATACCTTGAGCTTAATGATATTAAAAACCGTTCTTAATATTCCACTTTTCCATGACTTCATCGGTGTGATTACATTAAGTGCGTATGCTTTCCCTCGAATGTTTGCCATCAGCTTATCCCCATACCTCAATCAAATTCCTCAATCAGAATTTCTCCATCAAACTTGAGAATCAAACCATAAGCTGCGGCTCCACATTGAAATAGTTGGCTATAGGGCTTAAGCCAAATGGGTGCCTAGAGCATCCTGCTCATATCTGATAGTTTTTGCCTATCTTGTGTGTTACGGAGGGCTGAACACTTTGAAAATATTGCTTGCAGATGACCATGCTTTGTTCCGTGAAAGCCTATCCTTGGCTTTGGTTCGCTTAACCGATGATGAGCCTGAAATCTTACAAGCTGAACATGGTGAAAAAGCAATAAACCTAGCCAACGAGCATGATTTAGATTTGATACTACTCGACCTTGATATGCCAGGCATCAATGGCTTAGATGCTATTCAGACACTATTGGGCATCCAAGCCGACACACCCATTGTGATGATATCAGCCCATGAAGAAATAAGCGTTATCAACAGGGCTTTGGCTAAGGGCATCAAAGGATTTATACCTAAAACAACCTCTGCTGATGTCACTTTGTCAGCCCTGCGTTTGGTGTTATCTGGTGGCACGTATTTACCTCCACAACTGATGCAACAAACACCTATAGAGACAGGTGAAGGTGACAAAAATTTATTAACACCAAGACAAGTTGAAGTATTAAAATTGCTGCAAAAAGGCATACAAAATAAAAATATTGCGCATCAATTGGATTTAAGCCCTTCCACTGTCAAGGTGCATATCCGCCGCATATTCACCACACTGGGTGCCCGCAATCGCACTGAAGCTGTCAATCTCGCGATTGAAATGGGTCTTCTATAATTTCTTAGTTTTAACGTCCGCCAAGAATGCTTTTAAAGCTTGGGGGTTCACAGGTTTATGCAAAAGCGGAATGTCATGCTTTTGGGCTTCATCCATTCTTTTGGCATCGGTATCACCCGTGACAATAAGCGCTGGTATGGGCTGCTTGCAAAACGTGCGTATGCCTTCAATCGCAGCAATGCCTGTTTGCTGACTTCGTAACCGATAATCGGCAATGATGGCATCGGGGCAATCTTTGGCTGCCGCTAAATACGTCAAACAAGCTTCAAGCGAAGGGAAAACATGAGTATTACAGCCCCATACATCCAATAACGTTCGAATACTTTCTAAGGCAATGGTATCATCATCAATCACAAGCAAATCTAAACCACTAATATCCTGTTCATGATGGTTCCGTACTGCTTTCACTGCCTGTCCATCTGCTTGCGCAGGCTCCAATTGCACCGAAAAGCAACTTCCTTGCCCCAGCTTGGAAGTAACACTCAAATCTACATTCAAGATATTGAGTAAACGCTGCACAATCGCCAAACCAAGCCCCAACCCTTTTTCCCTATCGCGTTCAGCATTATCCAGTTGGGTAAACTCTTTAAAAATATAATCCATTTGATCATCAGCTATACCGCAGCCTGTATCCCAAACATGTAACCAAAGCTGCCCATCTTTTTTGCGTACGCCCACCAATACACCACCAGACTGGGTATAGCGAATCGCATTGGTGACAAGGTTAGATACAATCCGTGTTAGCATGGAAACATCCGTAAATACCACAGCCCGTGTTGCTCGCAATCTCAGCTCAATATCCTTCTTCTCAGCTTCGCCCATATGCTCCATCACCACTTGATGTAACAAGGGCTGAAGTAAAATGTTTTGCTTATCTGCCTCTATATTTGCACTATCCAATTTTGAAATATCCAATAGCTGGTCAAGTAAAGAGCTCATGGCTTGAAAGGCTTGCTTGGTTTTACTCAAGATTTCTTTTTTCTTAGGCTCTGTTTCCATGTGATCCAAAGCTTCAACAAACAAACCCAATGCTTGATGAGGTTGCCGTAAATCATGACTTGCCGCAGCCAAGAATTGTGTTTTATCTTGATTGGCTTTGTCCGCCTCATCTCTTTGTGCTTGCAAATGCTCTAATAAAACATCTTTTTCAAACCGCAACTGAAGTGCCGTGGCATATTCTTTGGACATCACCCAACCCAACAGTAGCGACACAGGAAGCCCCACAAAGATGAACAGCGCACCTAACACTGCCTGTTCACTATTTCCCGACATCAAGGACACTGAAAAAGGAAGGGCTAAAGGTACACTCCATGCCACATGAATAGGGAAATACGATGCTGCAAATATTACCGAACCAAAGGTGGAACCTATAAGTAATACCGCAACAATAAATGTTTGCTGTAAATTCTCAGGTTCAAAAAAAAGCCATGCGCTTAAACCAATCATCAGAGCAAGTATAAAAGAAAAAAAGGATAACCTCTGCATCCAAACATGGGCAGGAACAGTCTCTTTATCTTTAAAAAAAGATTGGGTTAATAACCATTGACCTAATGCTGTTACCATCACCACAATCGCCCATACTATAAGCTGACTTGGTGCCTCATAGTCACGATATGCAAACAACAGTACCAAAACAAGTATAAAAATACCTGGTAACCCAAGTTGGTTTTTACGGTATAATGTTTCAGCCTTTTTATATTCGACTTTGACTTCAAGTTCCGCATCTATAAACATACAGAAATATTAAAAACCTAAGCCTAGCTCAACTGTAGTATTTTCTTTGCTGAACACGCCAATAATACTGATGGCATTTAAGCGAAAGCTTGCTTCAAAAGCATAACCCTGATGTTCAGGATTGATAAACAATGCCGCGTCATCATCTTGCTTGATATAAGACACCCCTCCCTCAAAGGACATGCCTCTTGTCCCCGTCACAAAGCTGAGGTTTAATTTTTTCCCTGCCTTACCCCAGCCAAGCTTGATGGAAGGGCCAGCAAACCCCGCAGGGTTTGGGTTCGCGAAAATCATGCCCAAATACAAATAACGCCCCAACAAAGATTCAGAATTATTGGTTGGCTCAACATAAATAAGCCTTGGTCCTATGGCATAGCTAGTTTGCGACCCCAAACATAAAACACTAAGGAAAACAAAACTCAACGCATACTTTTTCACCATAACCTTCCCATCTTCGGCAGCTCGCCCACAAGCGGAGCCACATAATCAAGCCAAGCCTGTGTCACATCATTGCCTGTTTCATTGATATATTCAGGCTTCATGGACGTTGCTTCACGCGCAACAGTAGAAAGTGGGGTGATAAAATAACTGCTCGCATAAGGTTTGCTGCTTTCCCGTTTGATCGCTACTGAGCCATTCTCACCTGACTCCACAGCTTGATTCACAGCAAACTCACCCACATCTCTAGCTTCCTTAGCATCAATAGGCGATACAATGCTTGGAAAGCTGCGTTGCAAATAACCGAAAGTATCCGCCCGTACTCTAGCCCCTGCTGGCAATGCTTCTTTCACCAAAGCTGATAATGTATCACCCAATGCACCTGTACCTGAAAGTTGCAAATTACCATGCGAATCTTTTTCGCCCGTTGTTGCAATAGGATGCCCATCCTTATCCACAATACCTTCCGATACCGCAATCACACAACGCCCATGCTGCTCGACTTGCGCTGCCACATCCGCTTTAAATACTGTCACATCAAAGGTGCGCTCGGGCAAATAAATTAAATGCGGGCCATCACCCTCACCTTGACGCGCTAAAGCTGATGCTGCGGTTAAAAATCCTGCATCCCGCCCCATTACCACATTGATTTTCACACCCAATAGCGCTTTATTATCTCTATCATCGCCCATAAATGCGAGTGCCACAAAGCGTGCCGCCGAGGCAAAACCTGGGCAGTGGTCGGTCACTCTTAAATCATTATCAATGGTTTTGGGGATATGCATGGTGCAAAAGTCATAGTTTTCCGCTTTTGCCATCTCGGCAATGATGTGTGCTGTTTCCGCCGAATCATTGCCGCCAATATAAAAGAAAAAACGCACATCATGTTTTTTAAACACTTCAAACACACTTTCACATTCGGCTTTGCCCGGTTTTAAACGCACCGAGCCCAATGCCGCAGCAGGTGTTGTCGCCACATCTTCAAGAACGTCAACCGATTGCGTGGTTAAATCAATAAAATCTTCGCCCATAATGCCTGCAATACCATGTTTGGCACCTAAAATACCAGTGATTGCATCTTGCTCACGCGCTGCGAGCACTGCGCCCACCAAAGACTGATTGATCACAGCCGTTGGCCCACCTGATTGCCCGATAACCATTTTACCTTTGAGCATCATACACCTCCTAATCATGAAATATGCAACAGTTTACACCACGCTTATACATAGGACAAACACCATAAAATTTAATCCCATATTCTAAACATGAGAATATTTACTTGCCCTGATTTATAAACATGACTAAAATGCTCCACTTTCAAATCAAGGTGGTAAACATAACGTGCTTCGCTTATCTAAAATGACCGATTATGGTGTTTTATTGATGTCCGAACTTGCCAAAAGTAATGGTGAGGTTCAGCGCGCGCCTGATTTGGCAGAAGCCACTTTTATCCCACAACCTACTGTTCGTAAAGTCATGACCACGCTGATTCAAGCAGGCCTTGTTGAATCTGTACGCGGCATCAATGGCGGTTACAAATTACAACGCGAGCCCCATCATATTAACGTGCGTGAGGTCATTCGCAGCTTAGAAGGCGATATTGCGCTCACAGGTTGTGAAGAAAATGATGGCAAAGCTTGCGAGCAAGCCAGCGTGTGCGGCACGCGAACCAATTGGCTAAAAATCAATCAGGCTGTTTGCGATGCGCTGCAAAACATCAGCCTAAAAGATATGGTGGATGAAGGCTTTACCCCCATCTTCACCATGAAAAAAGTTTTACCTATCCGTGCTGCAAAAGCAACGGACACTGGAGCTATATAAAACATGGCAACAAATGAACAAATTCAGAACGATTTAGAAAAGCGCGAATATGATGCAGGTTTTACCACCGACATCGAATCCGACACTCTGCCGCCCGGTCTAAATGAAGATACCATTCGCCATATTTCGGCGAAAAAAGATGAGCCGCAATGGTTGTTGGACTGGCGATTGGAAGCGTATCGCCACTGGTTGACCATGGAAGAACCAACATGGGCTGCGGTGGACTACACACCCACCGATTATCAGTCCATCTCGTATTATTCGGCACCCAAACCTGCCGATTCTGGCCCTGATAGTTTAGATGAAGTTGACCCAAAACTATTGGAAACCTATGACAAGCTGGGTATCCCCTTACGTGAACAAGAGTTTTTGGCAGGTGTAAAAAACATTGCTGTGGATGCCGTATTTGATTCAGTTTCTGTGGCGACCACATTTAAAGGCAAGCTCAAAGATGCAGGCGTGATTTTCTGTCCGATTTCCGAAGCCGTGCATGATTACCCTGAACTGGTGCAACAATATTTAGGTTCGGTTGTGCCCCAAGGTGACAACTTTTTTGCTGCACTCAATTCAGCCGTGTTCACTGATGGTTCCTTTGTGTACATCCCCAAAGGTGTGCGTTGCCCTATGGAACTCTCCACCTATTTCCGTATCAATGCGCTAAACACAGGTCAATTTGAACGTACATTGATTATTGCCGATGAAGGTTCACATGTCTCATATTTGGAAGGGTGTACAGCACCCATGCGCGATGAAAATCAGCTTCATGCGGCGGTGGTTGAGTTGGTTGCATTAGATGATGCTGAAATCAAATATGCCACTGTACAAAACTGGTATCCGGGCGATGAAAATGGTGTGGGTGGTATTTATAACTTCGTCACCAAACGCGCAGATTGCCGCGGTGACCGCTCCAAAGTAAGCTGGACACAAGTGGAAACTGGCTCTGCCATTACTTGGAAGTATCCAAGCTGCATATTACGTGGCGATGATTCTGTAGGTAAATTCTTCTCCGTTGCCGTGACCACCAATTGCCAACAAGCAGATACTGGCACGAAAATGATTCATTTGGGTAAAAACACCAAGTCCACCATCATCTCCAAAGGGATTTCAGCAGGCAGAGCCCAGCAATCCTACCGTGGTCTGGTGCGTATGGGTAAAGGCGCTGAAAATGGGCGCAACTTTACCCAATGTGACTCCTTATTACTGGGCGATAAATGTGGTGCACATACCTTCCCTTATGTGGAAGTGAAAAATGCAACGGCAACACTTGAGCATGAAGCCACCACTTCAAAAATTGGTGAAGACCAGCTCTTTTACTGCCAACAACGCGGATTATCCGAAGAAGATGCGGTCAATATGATTGTAAACGGCTTCTGCAAAGATGTATTTGACGAGCTTCCCATGGAATTTGCCGTGGAAGCCAACCGGTTGATGGAAGTTAGCCTCGAAGGTTCGGTGGGTTAACCGTGAATCAAGAATTGAACCACAAAGACACAAAGACACAAAGAAAAGCTATAAGCGAAGAAACCAATGAGCTTGCCCGTCAGGTTGTTGATTCAGCCTTTAAGGTTCATCAAACCCTCGGTGCGGGTTTATTGGAATCTGTTTATGAGGCTTGTTTGTGCCATGAATTAGACAAACGAGGCATCCCATTTCAAAAACAAGTTTCACTGCCCATAGTATATGATGGTATCACCTTAGAGGCTGGCTTACGCCTTGACATTTGGGTGGACAAACAACTTATTGTGGAACTAAAAGCGGTTGAGAAGCTTAATGACATACATACAGCACAGCTACTGACTTACCTGAAACTAACAGGTAATCGACTTGGGCTACTCATCAATTTCAACACAGCACGAATTAAAGACGGTATTAAGCGGGTTATTTTATGAACCACAAAGACACCAAGTCACAAGGAAAAGCTATAGAGATAGAAACTAATAAGCTTGCTTGTCAGGTTATGGGCGCAGTGTTTATTGGAATTAATTTATGAACCCTTTGTGTCTTTGTGGTTACTAAAAAAGGAGAAAAAATGAAAAATATCTATAAAAAATGGAAAAAATCCTCCCCTAAAAAGTTTAAAGATATGCCATCATGGGTATTAGCAGTTTTACTAACTTTGTCATCAATTGGTCTCTGGGCATTATCTCCAATGGTGGGGGTAACATCAGAGTATGCAAGCTTGGTTAATGTTTATGGTTTCCCTCCCACTAGCTTAAAATTAGGCACTATAATTATTCTTGCAATCGTCTTACCAGGGTTCATCTTTAGTTCGGTCAGCCTTAGAAGCGGTCAACTTCTATTTCAACGTCATTTGCAATAGACCTTAGTTAGTGAAATGAACTTATCCCAATATAACCAACAACTCTTAAGTACTAATTATTCTTTGTGTCTTTGTGGTTACTAAAAAAGGAAATAAAACATGTTAGAAATTAAAAATTTACGCGCCTCAGTTGGCGGAAAAGAAATTCTAAAAGGCTTAAGCCTCACCATCAATGCAGGTGAAGTTCATGCCATTATGGGACCCAATGGTGCTGGAAAATCCACACTATCCAATGTCATTGCTGGACGCGATGGTTATGAAATTACAGGTGGCTCCATCACTTATAAAGGTGACGATTTATTAGAGATGAGTCCTGAAGAACGCGCTTGGGCAGGTGTATTTCTTGCTTTTCAATACCCTGTGGAAATTCCTGGCGTGAACAACACTTACCTGCTCAAAGCGGGTGTAAATGCCAAGCGTAAACATCAAGGTTTGGAAGAACTGGATGCCTTTGATTTCATGAAAACTGTGAAAGAAAAAGCAGCTTTAGTTGAGCTAGACCCATCTTTCCTTAGCCGATCTGTCAATGAAGGCTTTTCTGGTGGTGAGAAAAAGCGCAATGAAATCTTCCAAATGGCTGTGCTTGAACCATCATTAGCACTATTGGATGAGACCGATTCAGGCCTAGATATTGATGCCTTGCGCATTGTGGCAGGTGGCGTGAACAAGCTTCGCTCAGCAGATAGAGCCATTGTGATGATTACCCATTATCAGCGTTTGCTCGACTACATTGAGCCTGATTTTGTACATGTATTGGCTGATGGAATCATTCAGAAAACAGGTGACAAATCATTAGCCATTGAGCTTGAAGAACACGGCTACGATTGGGTGAAAGAAAATAAATGAGTGTTTTAGAACAAACTCGACAAGATGCTTTATCACTGTTTGAAAGCATGGGGCTACCCACGCAACGGGATGAAGACTGGAAATATACCGATGCTTCGCGCCTTCAGGGTTTACTTGAGATTGGTGAAGCAAATTCAGCACTTAGCAGCAAAGGTTTGGGCATTGAAAATTTGGATGCTTATCGTTTGGTCTTTATCAATGGTGTGTTGGATAGTAGCCAATCCATCTTACCTCAAGGTGTTGATATTCAATCCATCACCACACTGGATACTTCGGTATTAGCAGATTCAAAACTGCTTCAAGTCCATGCTGATAGCCCGCTATTTAACGGCTTTAATGCACTCAATGCTGCCAAAGCCAGCGATGGTGCTGCGGTTTGTTTGGCAGACAATACCAAACTTGAGAAACCCTTATATATTTTGCACATCAGCAATCAAAACAATGCTGTACGCCATGGTTTGATGCTGGGTAAACATGCAGAAGCTGAAGTCATTGAACACTTTATCAGCTTGGGTGAAGACAAAGCTTTGAGCAATGCTACAACGGCTGTGATTTTAAAAGATGGTGCGCACTTGGAGCATTCACGCTTGCAGCAAGAAGGCTTGAAACAATCGCATGTCGCTCGTGTTGAAGTGAAGCAATTGGCGAACTCATCCTACACCTTTCATGGCGTAGAGTTGGGCAGCATTTTATCGCGCACAGATTTGGTTGTGGATTTACATGAGCAAGGCGCATCATGCAGTTTGAATGGTTTGTTTGTCTTGGGTGGAAGGCAGCATGTGGACCACCACACACGTATTG
Organism: Ghiorsea sp.; assembly: GCA_027055255.1. Taxonomy (GTDB): domain Bacteria; phylum Pseudomonadota; class Zetaproteobacteria; order Mariprofundales; family Mariprofundaceae; genus Ghiorsea. Next base: position 425 of record JALUNK010000122.1, on the reverse strand, counting down.
ATCATACCGCTCCATATTGCGTGAGCCGCGAAAATTATCGTACGGTATTAGATGGCCGCTCTCATGGGGTGTTCAATGGTAAAGTGATGGTGCATGAAGGCGCTACGCAAACCGATTCCGACATGCAAAATGGTAATATCCTGCTTTCCAAACATGCGGAAATCGACACCAAACCAGAGCTTGAAATTTACAATGATGATGTCAAGTGTGCGCATGGTGCAACCATTGGTCAGCTTGATGATAAGCAGCTCTTTTATCTTCGTTCTCGCGGTATTTCTGAAGAGTCCGCACAAGAATTGTTAACCTTTGCTTTTGCTGATGAAATTTTAGCTGGCATGAGTAACCAAACGGTTCGCCGTTATGTTGAAAAGGAAGCTTTTGCCAAACTACCACATGGTGAAAGTCTTGAAGGCTTGTTGGGTGAG
>JALUNK010000121.1 GCA_027055255.1 Ghiorsea sp. | reverse complement strand
ACCACTTGCACCAAACCTGAGCGGTCACGGATATCCAAGAAAATTACGCCACCATGATCACGGTTGGTTTCAACCCAACCTGAAAGCTTTACTTGTTGCCCTAGGTGATCTTTGCGAAAATCACCACAGTATGTGCGCGTCATCATGATATTTACTCCAAATCAAAAACAGCTAATAATTAATATGACCGCAACCTAACAACACCTAGCCCGACTGCAAGACAGCACTTTATAAGCTTTTAAGCACAAAGACCTAGGGTAGCTTTAATCTGATTTATAATTAATTTATAGCCTTAGCAACACAACAGCTTGTGCAGCAATACCTTCTCCACGCCCTGTGAAACCCAATTTTTCCGTGGTGGTTGCTTTGATATTGATTGCTGTGACATCAATATTTAACACTTGTGCCAAGCGAACACGCATAGGTTCAATAAATGTGGCAAGCTTGGGCGCTTGAGCAATCACCGTGGCATCAATATTGCCAATCGAATAGCCAAGTTCTTGAATACTTTGATTCACCTTAGCCAATAAAATTGTGCTATCCACGCCTTCCAATGCTGGGTCGGTATCGGGAAAATGATGCCCAATATCACCCAAACATGCCGCGCCCAAAAGCGCATCACACACGGCATGAATCAATACATCTGCATCCGAATGCCCTGCCAAACCCAAATGATAAGGAATATCTACGCCACCTAAAACAAGTTTACGGTTTTCCGCAAAAGCATGCACATCAAAGCCCTGCCCCACACGAATACTCATGATTTCACCCCTTGCAACTGATCCTGTAACCATAACATATCATTTTGTGTGGTTACTTTGCGGTTATTCACATCACCCTGACTGATATACACATCAAAACCAGCCGCTTCGAGCACAGATGCATCATCAGTATGCAAGTGCAGGCGTTCTTTTTCTTGTTCTAAAGCCGATAAAAACCAATCTCGTCTTGCCACTTGCGGCGTTTGCACAGCCATGAGTGAGCTTCTGTTGGGTGTTTCCAAGACTTTACCATCCGCATTGATGCGTTTAATCGTATCATGCACAGCTAACCCCGGCACTGCCGCGCCATGCGCTTCTGCCACATCCAAAACATCTTTTAAAAGCAATTTAGAAGGCAATGCTCGTGCTGCATCATGTACAGCAACCAGATCAACATCATCAGAAAGTGCAGCAAGTCCTTTTTGCATGGACATGGAGCGCTCCACACCGCCTTCAACAGGCGGCAATAATTCAAATTCCCAATCATGCCCTGCCACTGCATCGTAATACCATAAATCTCGGCTACCAATCACAGGCTGTACTACCGCAATACGCGGCTCTTGAGCTAAACTATTTAAGGTATGTAAAATTAAAGGTTGCCCTGCAACTTCTAAATATTGTTTGGGAATCGCACTTCCAAAGCGTTTGCCACTACCTGCCGACAATAATAATACGCCGACTTTCATGAATGGTCTTCCATTAGCAGCTTGCAGATTCCATCATAGTTACCGCTTCAGTCGCAGCATCCGCAGGACTTTTAGCATGTAAGATTGGGCGACCAATCACCAAATAATCCGAACCATGTTCCACTGCCATTTTAGGGTCTGCAATACGTTGTTGATCTTGTCTATCTTGATTGCCCCAACGAATACCCGGTGTGACGGTGATAAAATCAGCGCCACAGACTTCTTTAATTTGCCCAGCTTCATGCACACTGCAAACCACACCATCAAGCCCTGCATCTTTAGCCAATTTGGCGCGTTCCAGTGCAACCTTTAAAGCTTGTTCTTTAGGCATGGTATCACTGGTCAATACAGTCACCGCAATCAGTAACATATCAGGGAATGCCTGAGCTGCTTTAGCAGCTGCTTCCAGCATAGGTTTACCACCACCTGCATGCACATTCACCATTTGCACACCCAAACCACCTGCACTTTCAATGGCTTGAGCAACAGTGTTGGGAATATCATGGAACTTAAGATCTAAAAATACTTTATGGGTTCTGGTTAAGTCTGCAATCAAGCTTGGACCCTCAGCCACAAATAAACGCAAGCCCACTTTTAGCCAGCCAACACTACTGCCAAGCGCATCTCTCATAGCCAAGGCTTCTGTTTTACTGTTGACATCCAATGCAACCATCACACGCTTATGCATGTTGCTCTTCTCCAAACACATGTGAACCTTGTAAGTGCTCCATCGTACCCCACTTGTTACATTTCGGGCAGTGCCAGCGCATTTGGTGAACTTGTACACCGCAATGTTTACACGCATAAAGTTTCATGCTGAGTCGCCAGTATTTGGCTTGCTGCATCAAATTACTATCACCTTCTTCTAGGGCTGACAGTCGCAGTTCATGCCTTAAGCTCAGGTCAGATAATGCCAATCTATCCTGCA
>JALUNK010000120.1 GCA_027055255.1 Ghiorsea sp. | reverse complement strand
ACATTGATAATCTCCAACATTGGTTTGCAACGCAAAGCTTTCACCCTTCTCAATGCTTTCAACTTCAACACCCACTTCAATCTGCACACCATAACCATCACACTTATCCAAGAGCATATTGATAATATCTTGCGCCGACTTATCACAAAATAACTGCCCATGCTCACGCTCATGATAATCAATACCTGCTTGCACCACCCAATCAATAAAGTCCCATTGATTAAAACCTGCCAATGCCGATTTACAAAAATGTTTGTTCTGAGAAATATAGTTGCTCGCTGTCACATCAAGATTGGTGAAATTGCAACGACCGCCACCAGATATGCGAATCTTTTCAGCCACCTTGGCAGCTTTGTCTAGAACGAGAACAGACTTGCCACGTTTTGCCGCAGTTATCGCGCACATTAACCCCGCAGCACCTGCTCCAATCACAATTACATCAATACTTTTCATCTGCACCATCTTGAAAACATTGATTTATTTTGCAATGCCTAGTTTTCAACAGTAAACACACAAGATTATTCACTATATCTTGCGCTTTAAGATGGCTATGATTGGGCTTGTTTTTGTGACTCAGAGGATTTCTTAAATTATGACCGATTCAACACTAGGTACAACCATTCAAATGGATACAGCAAACAACGATGCTAGACAGCCATATCCCAACTCGAAAAAGGTATATATCGAAGGCTCACGTCCTGATATTCGTGTGCCTATGCGTGAAATCACATTGTCACCTACCCAAACATCAGATGGCTTTGAAGAAAACCATCCTATCCTTGTTTATGATACATCTGGTCCATACACCGACCCTGAAGTGGAACTCGACCTACAAAAAGGTTTGCCAAACGTACGCTCTGCTTGGATTGAAGAGCGCGATGATACAGCACCCTTAACAGGGTTATCATCCAAGTATGGTAATGAGCGCCGCGATGATGAAAGCATTGACCACTTGCGCTTTGAACATTTAAAACAACCGCGCAAAGCTAAGGTCGGTAAAAATGTAAGCCAAATGCATTATGCTAGACAAGGTATGATTACCCCTGAAATGGAATATGTCGCGATTCGTGAAAATCAAAAACGCGAACACTTACGTGAAATCACCAAGCAACACCCTGGTCAAAACTTTGGCGCGAACATTCCACATGTAATTACTCCTGAATTTGTGCGTGATGAAGTGGCACGTGGTCGAGCCATCATTCCTGCCAACATCAACCATCCTGAGTTGGAGCCTATGATTATCGGGCGCAACTTCTTGGTCAAAATCAATGGTAATATTGGTAACTCGGCTTTGGGTTCATCCATTGAAGAAGAAGTGGATAAAATGACTTGGGCGACCCGCTGGGGTTCAGATACCATCATGGATTTATCCACGGGTAAAAATATCCATGAAACCCGCGAATGGATTATTCGCAATGCGGCAGTACCAATCGGCACTGTGCCAATTTACCAAGCATTGGAAAAAGTAAATGGTATTGCTGAAGATTTAACATGGGAAGTCTTCCGCGATACATTGATTGAACAAGCCGAACAGGGTGTGGACTACTTTACTATCCATTCAGGTGTATTGCTGCGCTATGTGCCGCTTACCGCCAATCGCTTGGCTGGCATTGTATCGCGCGGTGGCTCGATTATGGCTAAATGGTGTTTATCGCACCATAGAGAAAACTTCTTATACACCCACTTTGAAGAAATTTGCGAAATCATGAAAGCTTATGATGTATCGTTCTCATTGGGTGATGGCTTGCGCCCAGGTGCTATTGCTGATGCCAATGATGCGGCACAACTGGGTGAATTAAAAACACTAGGTGAATTGACAAAAATCGCTTGGAAACATGATGTACAAGTGATGATTGAGGGCCCTGGTCATGTGCCTATGCAAATGATTAAAGAAAACATGGATTTGCAGCTTGATTATTGTGATGAAGCGCCATTCTATACGCTTGGTCCGTTGACTACAGACATTGCACCGGGTTATGACCATATTACTTCTGGTATCGGTGCGGCTCAAATCGGCTGGTATGGTTGCGCTATGCTTTGTTACGTAACCCCTAAAGAACATTTGGGTTTACCGAATCGTGATGATGTTAAAACGGGCGTGATTACTTATAAAATTTCTGCACATGCTGCGGATTTGGCAAAAGGACATCCTGGCGCCCAGCAACGTGATGATGCCTTATCCAAAGCGCGTTTTGAATTCCGTTGGGAGGATCAATTCAACTTATCACTTGATCCTGACACAGCGAAATCATTCCATGATGAAACGCTACCAAAAGAGTCTGCCAAAGTTGCCCACTTTTGCTCTATGTGTGGCCCTAAATTCTGCTCGATGAAAATCACACAAGATGTACGTGATTATGCAGAGGAACATGGCATTGATGCTATGAAAGCGATTGAAGCTGGTATGTATGAACAGGCTGAAACCTTTAATGAAACGGGTGGAGAGATTTACCATAAGGCTTAAATAAGACACAGCACCCTAATCGTTCAGGGGTGCTGCCTTACTGATCTAATTCGTTTCGAATCACTTGGCATAATTGTTGAATTGTAAAAGGCTTATCTAAGCGTTTGATGCTTTCAACTTGTGCAAAGTCTGCGCTTAAAAACCGTTCTGTGGATGAATCTTTATCATAACCCGAAGCAAAAATAATCTTTGCTTGATCATCCATACTTTTGATATGTTGTGCTGCCTTAATGCCCCCCATTTCAGGCATCATGATATCCATAATTACGATATCAATGTTTGATTCGGCAAAAACTTTGATACCTTCATACCCGTTGTTCGCAACTTTGACTTGGTAACCCAAACTTTCTAATACACCTTGCTGGGCTTGGCATAAACTCGCATCATCATCCACCAACAAAACAAGCTCTCCATCACCTTGAAGCTTTTGACTAACACTTTGCTGAATAGTTTGTTGTTTTTTCTTTGTAACAAGCGGCAAATAGACATGGAATGTCGTACCCTGTTTTGCTGTACTTTCAACATCTATCATCCCACCATGGGATTGGATTGCTCCATAACACATCGCAAGACCAAGCCCCGTACCTTCACCTGTTTCTTTGGTGGTAAAAAAGGGTTCAAAAATTTCTTCTAAATGTTTTTCTTGGATACCATCACCATTATCTTGTATCGCAATATAAATCCAATCATCACCAGCTACAGGGTGAACCTTTCGTATATCTTTAGCTTCAGGCAAAGAGGCTACAATCAGCTTAATTTCAGGCATCTCTTGTTTAGAGAGCGCATCACGAGCATTGCTTATTAAATTCATCAAAACTTGTTGGATTTGTGTTGTGTTACCAAACATAGGTAATGGTATAGATGTCACGTTTGCTGAGAGCTTTATCCGAGAGGGTAATGTTGACCTGAGAAGTTTTAACCCCTCCTTCATAAATAAGCTTAAGTTAAAGTGTGTTTTTTCAACCTCATCCTTACGCGCATAGGTCAGCAACTGTTTTGTCATGTTGGCAGCATGAAATACCATACGTTCAATATCATCCAAAGGTTTTTGAACCTCAGGTTTATCCTTAATTTGGCGTTGCACAAGAAATAAATTGGCATTAATGCCTGAAAGAATACTATTAAAATCGTGTGTAATGCCACCAACCAAGGTACCTAATGCTTCCATTTTTTGCGCTTTATAAAATTTATCTTCTGAACTTTTTAATGCCGTATTTGTTGCTTTATGTCTTTCCACTTCTTGCGCTAATTTGCGATTGCTCTCTTTAAGTTCATAAGTCTGTTTTTGAATTTCATGCTCCAGTGTTGCAAGCGTCTCATTCAAAGTTTCTCGAACACTCTGTAAACTTTCATTCTTTGTTTCTAATTCTAATTGCTGTTTCACACGTAAAGCTTCAAATAACATGGCAATAAGAGTGTAAAAGAAAAAAGCGATAAAAAAGAATAACGTTTCTTGTGATGAATAAACTAATTTGAATATGTTCAAGTAATCCAATATTTCGATGCCTACAAGCCCTGAACCAAAAAGAAGAACCCAGTATTTCCCTGATTGTAAACCCGACACGGCAAATACTAAGAAAGGAAAAAATGGAACCCAAAAGATACCTGTCGCTTCAATACCACCATCAAAAAACAAATACCAAAAGAGGAGAACTGTACCGATTATAACAATATTTTCCTTATACTTATAACGTAACATCTTTAAAGGGTCGAAATAAGTAAATGCGTAGATAATGGCTAAAGATGCTTGGAACACAGCCATCAAAATATGATTTGATAGTAAATGTAAAACCGAAAAAGAGCCTAAAATAACCATAGACAGTACCAGCATCACATTGACCAATTGAACGCGATATTCATAGGGTCGATGCTCTTCGTTTGTATCCACATTAAAATAGGAAAAAATGCCCAATCTTACCTCTTTAGCCTTTCACTTTACCTTGATTATAGTTGATGAGATTCAAACCAGCTAGTGCCAATGCCAATATCGACAATTAAAGGCACTTCAAGTGAAACTGCGGCTTCCATCACTTCTTTGAGCAACGCTGATACTTGAGCAACATCCTCAGCTGCACATTCTACAATCAGTTCATCATGCACTTGCATAATCAACCGCGCTTGAGGAAATTTTGCATGTAACCTTAGTTGTAAATTGACCATAGCAACTTTGATAATATCTGCAGCCGATCCTTGCAGTGGTGCATTAATCGCAGTTCTCTCTGCATAAGCCTTTTGCATACCGTTGCTGCTATTGATATCGGCCACTTGCACTCTATGCCCCAAAAGCGTCTCTACGTAACCCTGTTCTCTAGCCTTCTCTAAGGTTTTATCCATAAAGTCTTGTACGGTTGGATATTGCGCAAAATATGCTTCAATAAATGCCTTGGCTTCTCCACGACTCACGTTTAACTGTTTTGCCAAACCAAATGCACTCATGCCATATAAAATACCAAAGTTAACCGCTTTGGCCTGCCTGCGCTGCTCGCCCGTGACTTCTTCTAAGGGAATTTGATTCACTGATGCCGCAGTTGCCGCATGAATATCCAAGCCATCCGCAAAAGCTTGTTTTAAATTAGCATCACCTGAAAAGTGTGCCATCAAACGCAGTTCAATTTGCGAGTAATCGGCTGCAATCAATTGATTACCTTTTTCGGCGATAAATGCTTTACGAATTTCACGACCCTCTTCAGAACGAATCGGAATATTTTGTAAGTTAGGATTGCTCGAGGATAAACGCCCTGTGGTGGTTACCGCTTGATTGTATGAAGTATGTACACGCCCTGTTGTCTTGTTGACCAGTTTTTGCAAAGCATCGGTATAAGTGGATTTAAGCTTGGATAAACTGCGTACTTCCAAAATCAAACGAGGCACTTCATGTTCTGCCGCGAATTTCTCCAATATTTCTTGGCCTGTTGCCCACTGCCCTGACTTGGTTTTTTTACCACCTTCAATACCCAATGTTTCAAACAGTAATACGCCCAGCTGCTTGGGTGATTGAATATTGAACTCTTCACCTGCTGCTGTAAAAATTTCAGCCTGCAAAGCTGCAATCCTATCGCCAAAACGTGTGGATAAAGCATGCAACTGTGCCACATCAACAAAGGTACCTGCCCATTCCATATCCGCCAATACGGCTGACAACGGCAATTCAATCTCATCATGTCTTGATATGCGTTCACCTAATTTCTCTTTCAACTTAGAACAAAGCCTTAGGGTCACTTCCGCATCTTCGGCTGCATATTTTGCAGCCTCTTCCATGCCTACCAAGTCAAAGGTGATTTGTTTCGCACCTTTACCCGCAACTTCTTCAAAGGATACACACGTATGTCCGAGATATTTCAATGCCAGCTTATCCATACTCACCGCTTGCCCTGGCTCAAGTACATATGCCATCAGTAAAGAGTCTTGGGTAACACCCATCACTTCAATGCCTTCACCCCGCAAAATCTGCGTATCATATTTGGCATGGTGTAAACACTTGGCCTTGCTCTCATCTTGCAAATAAGGTTTAAGTGCTTTTAGCACCTGTTCTTTAGGCAGTTGTTTGGGTGCCGTACTTAACAAATCCATACTTCGGTGAGCCACAGGCACGTAATAACCTTCACCCTCTTTTACAGCAAAAGAGAAACCCACCAAATCCGCATCATGGATAGTAAGTGATGTGGTTTCAGTATCCAGTGCCACAAGCTCTGTTTGGTTGAGCACGTTTATCAAAGCTTCTAATTTAGGCTCATCATCAACTGTAACCGTGGTGATTGCTTTTTGCTCAGCAAACACTTCTTTAATTTCTTCTTCTGCATCACCCGTTGGGGCTGCCACGACAGATGGTGTTGATACTTCTTCACCATCCAAAAACTCTGCTGTTAATCTTCTAAACTCTAATTCAGTAAACACTTTCGCCAAAGCTTCTCGATTTGGCTTTTGTACTTTTAAATCATCTAAAGTTAATGGCAATGGTGTTTGCTCATCCAATGCCACAAGCTCATAAGACATCCGTGCATCATCCGCAAATTCAATCAGGTTTTCACGGCGTTTGTTTTGTTTAATTTCATGGGCATGGCTTAAAATGCCTTCCAAATCGCCGTATGTATTAATCAGCTCCAGTGCCGTTTTAGGGCCAATGCCTGGCACGCCAGGAATATTATCTGCTGAATCCCCTGCAAGTGCTAACAAATCCTGAACCTTTGCAGGCTCCACGCCCCACTTTTCTTTGACTTCATCTATACCATATTCTTTGCGACGCATGGTATCCAGCATCCAAATCTTATCACCGACCAACTGCATCAAATCTTTATCGGTGGACACAATGGTCACATCCCAATCTTTGGCTTCTGCTTGGCGAGCTAATGTTGCAATCACATCGTCTGCTTCATAATTCTGCACACAAATACGAGCCAGATTAAAAGCATCTGTCACTTGAAACACGTAATCCCACTGTGGCACCAACTCTTCTGGCATAGGCGGACGATGCGCTTTGTATTCTTTGTACATTTGATTACGAAACGTCCCGCCCTTGGGGTCAAACACCACCGCCACATGGGTTGGGCTTAAATCTTTAAGAATAGAGCGTACCATTTGCACATAGCCAAATACTGCATTGGTTGGCTGCCCTTTAGAGTTGCTTAAATTGTGTTTTACAGCGTGGAAAGCACGAAAAACATAGTTGGGGCCATCGATAAGAACTAAATGCGGCATAAACGATTCCTTACATAAAAAGTGTAGCTATCATGAAGGCATCTGATGTTTGGTCAATGGTCAAAGCTAGAGTAGTAAGCTTTGCTCCAAAAAAAGCAGCTTCTTCTTAGCAGCCAAACCACCAGCATAACCGACAAGCGAACCATCCGACCCAATGATTCTATGACATGGAATCATAATAGAAATTGCATTCGCACCATTGGCGGAAGCTACAGCGCGCACAGCCTTTTCATTGCCTATATTTTTAGACAGTTCTAAGTATGAACATGTCATTCCATATGGGATATCGATTAAGCCTTGCCACACTTGCTTTTGAAAATCCGTACCCACCATCAATAGCGGTATATCAAAGGTTTTGCGCGCACGATTAAAGTATTCATCCAATTGATGTCGTGTCTGTTGAAGTACTGGCGTATCTTCTTCTATAAACTCAGCCTTTAAACCTTGTTGCAAGCGACTATCAATACGATTACGCATTTTTCTGTATCGCCAATCCGCCATACACAGCTTACCTTCAAAAGCGCCTAAGATAACCTCACCAACAGGTGTCTTAAAATACTGTATATTTATTTCATTCATATTTTCCCGTCTTTTCAATAGTCCTTTCTCTCATGTAAAGGAATAAGGATAAGCCAAAACCCACTCCCACAACCGCCGAACCTACAGCAGCTAACCAATAATAAGAAATACTAAGCTTTTTACCTTCATGAATAATAAAAATTATAGTCGCTATAGTGACAACTAAAATGTCCAAACCGCCCGTTCCTGCTACATCATTGGCAAAAAGCTCTGAAAAGAAAAATGGCAAGTTATACCCATGTTCCAATAACCACGGTAAAAACAAATAATAAGGCAACAATATGCCCAAAAATGTTAGTATCAAATATGTATTCTTTTTTGTCATGTTTCGTCTCCTTTGTTTTAAGAAGACGAATTCTAGGAGTTTGATATAAATCGGCATTCGCCTAGATTAACTTTTTCGAAGTTTGCTCAAAGTTTGTGGTGTCATACCAAGGTAAGACGCGATGTGATAAGATTTTACCTTTTCAAAGATTGTTGGATATTCGCGCAATAAACGTTGATACTTTTCTTCCGCAGTTTCACTCATCAAAGACAAGACACGTTTATAGGTCGAGGCATACCAAGTATCGTGAATCATCATACGACCAAACCGTTGCCATTTCATATTCATATCAAAGAGTGCATCCAAATCTTTAACAGCAATCACTTCAAACTCCGAATCCTCTAATACTTCAAAGCTTAATAAAGAACCTGATTGTTCATAATGACTAACACTATCATCCATAAACAAGTTAATTTTACTCAAACTGTCATCGTTAAAATAAAGTTGCCATGTAAAATCTTTTCCATTCTCATCTGTAAAACATGACCGCGCCAAACCGCTTTTGATGTACCAAATATCATTAAATATATCGCCTGCATGATGTATAATTTCACCTTTTTTGGCACTGCGTGGAGAAAACTTACTTTGAATAAGCTCCCATTCTTCTTCGCTAACATCAATTTGTTCGCTTAATGTTTGATACAATGTCTTCATATTTCCATCCCATGGAAATGATCAAAGCGGTCACCCACAAGTGCTTTGTAAAGGTGAATATATACCACTTATTCTTAATACCTATACGACAAATTCATCAAACCATATTGCGTGAGGTTGACTTGCTTCTTAAACTCACGTGTACGTATCATATTGCTGATGGAAAAGCGTAAGTCTCCAAACATAATCACAAAACCATATTGCATATCACCAATAAAATTCTCTTTTTCTACGCTATGGCTGCTCTGAAATGTGTTGCCATCAAGAAAAATATCACGTGCTACAGCCCTACCTTCAACACCGATAAAACCATACCAGTCCCATTGCTTTGATTGCTTAAAGTAAGTCACCCCTTGAAATGCAGGTCGAATATTGGGTGGAGCCATATCTCTTCGTAAGTTACTACCCAATCTCAGCATAAGCCCTGTAGAAGCATGGGTATATACATTACCAATGGTTGCAGAAACTTGAGGGTTATAACCAAACTCCATACCAAGCACCGTAGGCTGAATATAGCGCCAAAACCTAGTGTAGCTTAACCCCAGCGCAGGTTCATTCTTTAATTGATTATCCCAGCCTTGTGGCCTGGGGCTTCCAATCATTTTGTGCACGCCCGTT
>JALUNK010000119.1 GCA_027055255.1 Ghiorsea sp. | reverse complement strand
AACTTACGGTGGCTACAATATCAGCAATCTAAAAATGACTTACCAAGCCAATAAAAAGCTGATGATGTATTTCAAAGTAAACAACATCACGGATAAAATATATGCTGAATCAGCCCAAATAAGCTATGGTAAAGAAAAATATACACCCGCTGCACCACGCCAGTTTTTCACTGGTATAGAATATAACTGGTAATCAGACAAGCCTGCCATGACAGATATTCAATACAATGAATTATATCATGGTGGGCAAGCCTTTTCCTGTATAAAACAATATACACAACATAAAAGTATATGGCTGATTGCTCTACTCATATCACTTAGCCTACATGCAATCGTTTTATGGAAGCAAAGCAGCAGTGCAGGCATCACACACTCTAAAGCAACTTCAGCTATGACGACATGGTTACAGATTGAAGAGCCCTTAACAACAAAACCTAAGCACCATCAAAACAACAATATTAAGCCAAAACATACACAAACAAAAAAAGTTAAACCACAACAAAGAAAAATCTTAACTATTAAAAAAAAATCAAAAAACAAGGTCACAAAAACAAGTCCTGACTCCATCCCCTTAAATCAAAAAGTGGCGCGCACACCAACCACACAATCTGCCAAACCTGCCCCACTATTAACAACAGCATCCCAGCAGCAAGCCCTTCGTCAGCAACTCAAACAACAGTATCTCGCACAAGTTATACAACAAGTTGAACAGTATAAACGCTATCCCAAAGCTGCTCGTAGGCGTGGCATTGAAGGTGTGGTACTTGTTTCATTCATTATTCAACATGATGGCTCAATTCAGCATATTCAACTCAAACAAGGCTCTAACATATTACAAAAAGCAGTTCGTAAAGCTGTGTCCCAGGCTTCGCCTTTTCCACCCCCACCAAGTTCACTACCCATTCCTATTTCATGTCGTTTTAGCATGCAGTTTCGTTTGCAATCATAAGTATGCAAGCTGATATTTTTCACATATACACCTAAAACATCACTCATTAAACAAGCCTAACAAACACCTTGCAGGAGAATAAACCAAGCTATCTATCACAGCACCTGCGACATCGTGTCGCATGTTCATTACCAGATGAACTTCCTAAAGTTCGCCCATTGAATTTTGGGAGGAATCATGAACATCACACACATCAAAGCTTTAGCTGCAAGTTTACTTCTCGCCACCACGCTTAGCGCATGTGGCAACGACACTACGCCTACAGCAACCGCCACATCAACAAGCACCACCGTTAACGGGCAAGCCATTGCTGGTGCTGTGAACGGCACAGTCACTGTGCGCGATGCCACAGGTGTACAACTTGCCACAGGTACTGTATCCGCAGGTACCTTTGCTGTTGAAATCTCCAATGCTAAATTGAGTGGTGAACTAGACTTTGAAGTGACGGGCTCTTATCGTGATGAAGTATCAGGGCAAATGGTTACGCTAACAGCAACCAACCCATTGGCATTACGAGTTGCCGCTAATCATTACCAAACAGGTCAACTGGGTAATGCACCTGTTACACCTGACACAAGCATGATTCGCGCCATGGTTAGCAATGGTATGAGCATTACCGCTGCCGAAACAGCTTTTCAAGCGGCTTTTGGTTATACACCCGATTTAAGTGCATCACCTTTTGATCCCTACACCACAACAAGCATCACCACACAAACCACGGCTGACCAAACGGCTGCATTCCGTGTAGGTATATTCAGTCAACTGGGAACTGATTTAGGTTTAACGGCAGCAGACCTTGCTGAGCTGCCTAACAAGTTTGCAGCTGACTTGGCGGATGGCACTTTGGATGGGGTAGCAGGTGGTAACCCTGTTACATTTACAAGTGGTGTTAACCTGCAAACCATGAATCAAATGATGCCGTTAACGAATCGTTTAAGCATTGCTGTTTCTGGTTTTGCTGCAAGCTCTGCCAATGTTGCGGGTGTGGCAGCACCAAGCATGGGGCTTCCACCCATGGTAGCGGATGCACCAGGCACAACAAAACAAGTGACCTTGGCTGATGGAACCAACATCAATATCAAGTTAGATGCACCTTACACAGCCCCCTTCCAAATGGGCTTTAGAAATGTCAAAACCACGCATCAACTCACCATCACTGATGCTGCTACAGGCGCTGGTATTGATATCACTGCCCTAGGTGCAAAAATATCTGCGGTTAACATCAACCCTTGGATGTATATGTTCTCAGGACATGGTCATCCAACACCCATTGGAACGCTTATTAATACTACGCCTACATCGGGTATTTACACTGTTGATATTTATTATCTGATGTCTACAGGTATGATGATGGGTACAGAAATTGTACCTATGGGGCAATGGGATTTAAACATTGCTTTAACCGATACAACGGGGGCTGCACCTGCAGTAACCAACGCACATTTCTTCCCCAATGTGATGATGAATATGGGAACAGACCTATTATTAGCTAAGGGTACAAATGCGAATGATACATGGACAGATATGACAGGGGTAACCAAACCCCGGGAATACCGTGTTTGGTTGCAAGATATTGTTGCCAATGCTGGTGGTGGTCACGATTTAAGTATTTATGCGACAACACTGGGTATGCAAATGAATGTGGGTATGATTTTTCCACCTGTGTATACTGGTTTAGCAATGCCAAACATCACGCAAGCAAGTTGTGAAGTCTCTACAGATGGTCTCCCAACGGCTGATGCAGCCAAAGTTTGGCAAGCCATGCCTATGACAGCCACCAATGGTATTTACAAAATTATTGGCTTGCTTGGTTTGAATGCAGCTGCCCAGAACACGTTGGATATTCGTTTAACGGTGAATAATAATGTGATGTTAGATGCAGGTGGAAACCTTCAACTAAAATTCACGGCGCCATAATGATATCTCCTTTCAGCAAAGCAGTCTTCCTTGTGGGGGCTGCCCTCCTTATGCCAACAGCTAGCTTTGCCGCATCCTGTTGTGGTGGTGGTTCAGGTGGTTCATTGGTCTTACCCAAATTCAGGGATTTAAGTGTGGGTGCAACGATAGCTTATGAAAAATATGATGGTTTTTGGGATAAAGATGGCCTGTGGCATCAAGACCCCGAAGGCTCAGACTTAAGTCAAACCCGATTAAGTCTAGGCGTAGCCAAGCGAATCAATGATAACTGGCAAATATCCTTATCTACACCTTTTGTTTGGAATCGTAATCAGTATGCGAACAATACTTTTAACACCAGTGGCATTGGCGATAGCACCATTGGTATCTTGTATGAAGCTTTTGACGACATCACTTGCACTTGGGTGTTGGACACTTGGGAAGACTACAAACCAGCCATGTATTTTGGTGCAACATTGACCGTACCCACAGGCATTTCGCCTTATGATGACGTAAAGAATAATTTTGACATCACAGGGCGAGGATTTTATCGCCTAGATATCAAAACTTCATTTGAAAAAACGGTATACCCTTGGAATGCCACAGTTGCCTTAAACTATGGCAAATATTTTGAGCGTTCAATTAACCGTGAATATGGTGTATACGTTGCTCCATATAAAAAGAATCTCGGCGATAGATTTAGCGGTAGCGCAAGTTTGGGTTATACCTACTTCATCAGTAGTGGCGACACGCTTACCATCACTGGTGCCTATGCTTACATGACAGAGGACAAAGCAACCATCGATGGTTTAGTCGATGAAACATCAGGCATCAGCAAAAAAAGCTTTAGTGGAACTGCAGCTTGGGCGAATGAAGATAAAAGTTTGGTATATAAACTCAGCTATGCTTATACCCCCCACTATCACAACTGGGGTGCCAACTTTCCAACCACAAGTTCATTGTCCTTGGGGGTCAACTATGTTTACGATTAAAGTATTGCTGTTGACTGCCCTACTCACACTTTCAGCTTGCGGCAACACATTGGATGATCTCAACCCATCCTCTGATGATTTGCGCCCTACCGTCATTGCCAACAGCATTGGCAGCCAACCAGGGCAAAAAGCGGCTGACTTTTCTGCGCCTGCCACCAATGGCACAACATTTAAGCTATCTGATTACCTTGTAGGTGGAACATTTTCATCCGATGCCGTGGTCTTTTATTTCACCATGTGGTGTCCGATTTGCATATCGCATACCGACCATTTGTTATTTAATATCATTCCCCAGTTTCAAGGGCGTGGTACAACCACTTATGTCTTGGTCGATTATGTTTCTGGTTTCATAGCTTCCACCACAGTATCGGAGGCGGTCAATGGTTATGCAGGCTCGATATTTACAACCATTGCCGATGAAAATCAAACCATACTTAGCCAACTCAACGGAGCCATGGGTAAAACCATTGTGATTGATAACAATGGCATTGTTCAAATGAATGAAGACTTTCGAACAGGGGATAACCTTATCCATACACTTAACCGCATTTTACCTTAATCAGAACCACTAAGAAATAAGGTTTAAATATATCATTTTCTAATATTTATGGTTGAGTCTTTCTTTCTCTTAATGCAGTTATCCTCAAAGTGGATAGCATGCACCGCTCAAAGAGGCAGTTATGAAATTTGACCAGTACCACATCTCCGAAGACATCAAGAGCAACTTAGCCAAGCTAGGCTTTAAGCGACCAACAGACATCCAATTTAAGGTTATCCCATCCATTATGGCAGGTGAAGATGTGCTGGCGATAGCGCAAACGGGCACAGGGAAAACGGCTGCTTTTGCTATTCCTGTGATTGATAAAATTCATAAATTTAAAAGCAGTAAACGCTCGTATGGCATCAAGTGCATTGTGCTTGCACCCACACGTGAACTGGCACAGCAAATCGGTGAAGTGTTTACCAAACTTGCTCGCCATACCCGCGTCAAAACCTTTGCTCTGTATGGTGGCGTGGAGCAAGAGCAGCAAATTGCCAAGCTGCAAGACGGCATTGATGTATTGATTGCAACGCCTGGGCGCATGTTTGATTTGATTAACCAAGAAGTGATCAAGCTAGAAGGTGTGAGCACTTTGGTGCTTGATGAAGCTGACCATATGCTGGATTTGGGTTTTATTGAAGACATTAAATATATCAAAAAGATGGTGTATCATAAACATCAAACCTTATTCTTTTCTGCCACCATCAATGATGAAATTAAGAAGCTTGCTTATTCGCAAGTCAAAAGTGCTGCCATTCGTATTCAAGTGTCTCCCAAGGATAAGGTATCTAAAAACATATCCCATTTTGTCATGTTTATGTCTATGGATGATAAACGCTTCTTTTTGCAACGTTTTGTCAACGAAAACCCAAACAGCAGAATGATTGTGTTTGTGCGCACCCGTGTTCGCGCTGAACGCATTGCCAAAGCCATGGCAAGAGTGGATATTGAAACCGTAACTATCCATGGTGATAAAAATCAAGATGAACGCTCCGAAATCATGCGCAGCTTCAAACAAGGGCATGGCAACATCTTGATTGCTACCGATGTCAGTGCACGCGGCATTGATATTGCTGATATTGATTTTGTGGTCAATTATGACTTGCCGGAAAAAGTTGAAAACTATGTGCATAGAGTTGGACGTACAGGTCGCGGCATCAACAAAGGTACAGCGATTTCGTTCTGTGCACCTGAAGAAAAAGAGCTGCTTGAAGCTATCCAAGGATTTTTGAACAAACCCATTGAAGTGCTCAAAGTGAGCAAAGCTGAGGCTGAGCAAACACGCACCATTCCCGATGCCACTGACCTTCGAAGCATTATCAATAACGATGTTTTACCGAAGAAAAAGCGCAAAACCAAAAAGAAAATCAAGAAACCCAAAAAGAAAAAATAAAGCTAAAGTTCAGACTCGCTTCAACCGATAGTATTACCTGAGTAGATTTAACCGCATTCAGGAGATAAATCATGGCGATGACACTTAGGCCAACAGATGGCTTAGTCAGCAGACTTTTACAGCAACAAACGCGCAGTCAACCTGCGTCATCTAATGCTGCAAACTCATCAGCCAAAAAAGCAGATCAAATCAATATTTCTAGCCAAGCAAGGCAGCAGCAAGAACAAGGCTATCAACACAAACAAACGGCGAACATTCCACAAACTGACTTAGAAGCACACTTATTGCGTCTTTATGCTCACCACAACTCAAAAGAGCCCTAACTCATGACTACAAACCCACATTTACTCATCGCTGAAGATGATGAAGCACTTGCAGCCATCCTTGAAGAATATTTAAGTGATTATGGCTATCAAATCACACTGGTGAACCGTGGTGATATAGCCTTGTCATTACTTAAAGAGAAACATTTTGATATTATTTTATCTGATATTGTCATGCCTGGTGCGGGTGGGCTAGATATACTCGCTGCAAGCTGTTCTGACCCAAGTAAAACCTTGGTGTTATTAATGACAGGTTATTCTGGTGTTGAAGATGCTATCCATGCCGTCGAACAAGGTGCTTATGACTTTGTAAGCAAACCCTTTCAATTACCCGAAATCAAAGTACGCATTGATAATGCAACGCGATACCAGTCCTTGTTGCGCCAGTGCACACATCATGAAACTTATAAAAACTTCGAAGCCCCTGAAGGTTTTGTTGCATACCAATTGATGGACAAACCCAAGGCGCATATAGCACTTAAAGCCTACCACACAGGAAAATTTGTTCGCCATGTTTGATATTCTCATTGTTGAAGACCAACCTGCAGTTCGTGAAATTATTAGCGAAGTTATATTAACCTTAGCGTTAGAGATTAATATTGCAGAAGCTGTTAGTATTAAAGAAGCAAATACTAAACTAAAACAACAATCATGGGATGCCATGGTTACTGACTTAAGCCTTGGTGATGGTAACTCATTGGAATTATTATCTGAATTAAACGCACAGGGGGTCAGTATACCGCCTGTTATCCTTGTTAGTGGTTTCCTTTCAGCCATACATATGCGCCAAGCTAAATCACTCGATATCAAACATATTCTAGCCAAACCTTTTGAACCCAATGTTTTATTAGATCACATTCAAGATGTATTGGTTATTGAAGGAGAACATAAGCGACCGATCCATACACATGATAATACACATCGCCTTCTGCCTGAAGTATTTGAAATGGACAGAAAACTAGGGCTTTTATTTCGGATGTTTGATGAAATGCCTAAGCAAAAAGATATCACAAGTGTTTGCCAAAAGGCACTGCAACTTGCCATGGATATGGTACACGCACAGGGTGGATATATTGCTTTATTTGAGCGGCATAAAGAACAACTTGTGCGTATTACTGAATATGGGTTAGGTGATGATTTACCAAACACGACATGTTCTATTCATGATACACCATTTGCACCACTTATATATTCATCTGAAGAGCTGATAGAAACGCGGCCTGAAGCAACACCTCATCAACTTTGTTGGCCTACTATTCGCGTTCAATCTTATATTGGTATTCCGATTTATCTTCAAGGTGTACCTATGGGTGTTTTATGCCTTACCAATAGGCTTGAACAAGCTGAACTGCGTGGTGAAAGCTTACATATGCTTGGTTTATTGGTTAAAAAATTAGATACGCTATTGGATAATCGCGCTGTCCATGCAGCCCTTGCAGATAGCATGAACCAAACCTTGATTGCACTCGTTCGTTCTTTAGAAGCACGCGATAGATATACTAAGGATCACTCATCTCGTGTTAGCCATCTTTCAGTCATGTTTGCTCAATCCTTAGGGCTAAGTGAGGAAAACATTCAACTTATTCGTACAGGTGGTTTATTGCATGATATTGGAAAGGTTGGCATTGCGGACTCAGTTCTTTTAAAACCTGGTCGTTATACCGATCAAGAATATGCGATTATGAAAGCGCATCCAGCCATTGGAGATGCTATATTGAATAATATGGACACATTGGCTCGTGAGCGTCTAATCGTGCGTCATCATCATGAGCGTTGGGATGGTAAGGGTTACCCGGATAAGATTGGTAGCACAGAAATACCCTTTGAAGCACGCATTGTTTGCGTTGCGGATGCCATTGATGCGATGACCACCCATCGTGTATATCGTCAAGCTAAGCCACTTTCATTTTGTGCCGAACAACTTGAATTTGCATCAGGTACACAGTTTGACCCACAAGTGGTTACTGTCGCATTGGATGCCATCAAACAGGGGCAGATTAACACCCAAGCTAAAAGCAATGATTATAGTGAAGGTGTTATGCCCGTCCAAGCATCACTTCTTCAGACTTCCTTGGCACAGAAGTTGCGTACTGAGCTTACGCAACAACAGTTAGGAGTGAACCATGGATGAACAAAATCGCAGACAAGATTTTCGAATTGATGATATTTTAGCAATGTATGACAAACCTATAAACAAACAAGAGTACGTGAAACAGCAACAGTTTCCAGGTATTCGTTCAAGACAAAATGCTATGATTCAAGATATTATTGGTAAAGAAGTCAGTACAGATCAGCTCAAAGGGGTTATCAACCATGATCTGGCGTCTGCACTGGAGACCCTAGATACAAAGCTTAACTACCTTATTGGTGTCAACATGCTCAATGATGCCAACCGAAGCAACCTAAAAGAACGCCCAATAAACCTTAGCGTGACAGGTGCAAGCTTCCGAACAGAAGAGCAATACAACAAAGGTGATTATATTGGTTTAGCCCTCATGATACCTTCCTTCCCCCCTACCATTATCGAATTGATTGGCAATGTCACAAGAGTGGCACAAGAAAGTCTAAAAACACAACATATCGGCATTCACTTTACATATCGCTGCAACGAAGAGGAAAGTAGCATTGCAAAATATGTGTTCCAAAGGCATAGAGAAACCATTCGTCTTAAGGCAAAAACTGAAGCCCCCTTGGTGTCTACGCTAGATTAATGTTTGAACGCGTGCTTCGATAGAGGCAACAAGTGCTTCCCCTGTTTCATAAAGTAGTGTGGCCGAGTTAGCTTCAAGCATAACACGAAGTTTGGGCTCTGTTCCAGAAGCACGAACATTAACTCGTCCTGCAGCACCTAACTTGCTTTCAGCTTCTTTGATTAGCGCTTGAACATGTAAATCAGCCAATACATTCACTTTCTTTTCCATCACTATATTCCACAACTTTTGCGGATATAGCTTTAAATCCACGGCAAGTTCAGCAAGTGGTTGTTCCGTTTCCTGCATGGCACACAGCAATTGTAATGCTGTCATCAAACCATCACCTGTCGTGTTGTTATCTAATAAAATCATATGACCTGATTGTTCGCCACCAAGGTTGCAACCCTTATCACGCATCATTTCTAACACATATCTATCGCCAACATTAGCTCTAAGCATTTGGACACCACGTTGCTGAAGAAAGTTCTCCAAACCCATATTACTCATCAATGTGGTCACGACTGCACCACCTTTAAGTTGCCCTTGTGCCAGTAAATGCTCTGCCAATATGGCAA
>JALUNK010000118.1 GCA_027055255.1 Ghiorsea sp. | reverse complement strand
AATGCCACATCTACATATTTCTTAGCTTCGCGGCTAATCAAATAGGTGGGCAGAGCTGCGGAATTGGTGACTGGCATATCAAATGCTGCTGCCAAATCATCCAAAGCTTGATGCGCTGTGGCATTCACTTCCAGGGTTTGGTGTTGTGTGCCTAAATGGTCGGCGACTTGCCTCGCATACACACTCTCATCATAATCTTTGGGTGCATCCATAAAACGCACACAAAAGCTATGCACATCCTGCCCTGCATCCTGTTTGAGCACACCTGCAATCAGCGATGAATCCACACCACCTGATAAAAATACGCCCAAAGGTTTATCCGATACGGTTTTACTGGTGATGGATTTGACCAACATGGATTTAACTTCGGGTTTGATTTCATCTGCTGTTAAATCAAGCGGTTGGTCTGGCTCGGGCAAAAAGAAGTAACGGCGGATTTGCAAGGGTTGCCCAGCTTTGGCAATGGCATAACAACCTGCTGGCAGCTGTGATACTTCTTCATACATGGTTTGTGGTGCTTCAGCACGCATACGCGTTAAAATTTGATATACACTGCTTAAATTCGGGGTGAGTGACCATTTGCCTTTCTCAAATGCATTTTGTGATGATGCGAAACCCATGCGCCCATCTTGCTCACAAACAAACAATGGCTTTTCACCAAACACATCTCTAGCCACTAAACATATCTGCTCACGTTTGTCCCACAACACAATGGAAAACATACCTTCAAGTAAATTGAATACACCCAAACCAAAGCGGCGATACAAATGCGGAATCACTTCGGTATCCGAATCCGATTGAAAGGTAATGCCATCTGCTTCAAGCTTTTCTCGCAAGACTTTATAATTATAAATGCAGCCGTTAAACACCACGACCACATCATCAATCTGCATGGGCTGCTTCCCGCGCGCATCGGGGCCGATAATAGCAAGTCTATGGTGAATCGCTGAAAACTCGGATGACATAAATTCGCCCTTCCCATCAGAGCCACGTGCGGCGACAGCAGAAGCCATAGCCTTGAGTTCCACTGCATCCGTTTTGCCTAATATGCTTACAAAACCACACATTAACGGTTCACCAGTTGTTCAATATCTTGAATATGCTCTGCCCAACCGCGTTTGCCTTGATGCGCTTTTGCCCATGTTAGACCTTGCTTTATCATTTGCGCATCGGCTTCATATGTGGTCAAAGCATTGCGCCAAGCTTGTGCATCATGCGGCGGACAATAGGTTGCAAAACTGCCTGTGGTTTCTCTAAGCACAGGAATATCAGAAACAATAGCTGGTGTGCCACATGCAAAGGCTTCAAGGGGTGGATAACCATAACCCTCAGCTGTGGATGACTGTAATAAAGCCTTACATTGCCTATACAGTTTCAGCAATGCCACATCATCCACACCTTGCAAAAACTCAACTTGCCCTTCTTCAGGCTGAAACATATGCAAAAGTTTATCCGCCACATCTTGGCGAATGCCTACGCATTTCAAATGGATGCCTGTACCCTTAATGGCTCCAAGCAGAATTTTTATATTTTTATGTGGCAGACCATTGCCTACAAACAAGAAGAAATCTTTTTTCTTCACCCGTCTATCGGGCTTAAAGCTTTGCTCAATAGCTGGAAAGCGAATGGCAACATCATGCGTAATATCGCCAACTAACTTTTTCGTTTCATCTTGGGAAACCCTAGAGTCAAACCATGTTAAGTTCGCAGAAGATACCGCTTGTTTTAAACGCCATAACCCTGCCATTCTACGCAGGCTGTTTCCTTGATATACTGGGTGGGTCAAATAGAACACATCATGAATGGTGTGAATGCTTGGGCAAGACAACTTGCGAATTGGGCGCTTGGGATAAGGGCTTAAAAACAAATCAAACCCTTGCGCCAAATTTGGCCAATGCCATTCCAAGTATTTTGGTGTTTGCTGGGTATCAACCTTATCTTGCAATGATTCAGGAAGTGCTAAAGCTTCATCCATCACAATCACCATTCGCCAATCAGGGTATACCTCACTCAAAGCCAACAATAAACCTTCCAGAAAACGACCAATACCTGTGCGACGACCTAGCACAAACTCCCGCCCATCAACCAAAATAGATTTAACCATGCTTTTGTCTCGTTAAATCATCATAAACTGCCACAATTTGTTTCATGTGTTTTTCAATCGAAAACTGCTGGGCATGAATTTGTCCTGCCAGTCCCATGCGTACTCTCTTACTCTCATCATCAAGCAAAGTCTCACAGGCCTTAACTAGGGATTGTTGCTCATTCGGTTCAATCAGATAACCCTGCTTACCATCCTCAAACACTTCTGGTACACCACCTACTGCATACGCAACTACGGGTGTACTTTGTGCCATTGCTTCAACCAATACCCGTCCAAAACCTTCATGCTTAGAGGTTAAAATAAGAAACTGTGCATGTACATACCATTTCGTTACATCATTACAGTGACCAAGCCAATGCACCCGTGGTAACCAATCATGCCCCATAAACCTATTCTTCAACACCTGAACATACCCTTCATCTTCAGGGCCTGCACCTCCAACAACGACAAAGTGAAGGTCTTCATGTTTATCAGCCAAAGAAGCAAAAGTACCTAAGGCATGCTCCAGCTGTTTTTCTTCCGTTAAACGCCCTACAAACAACATATATCGTTCAGAGCTAGGCAAAGGGTTTGCCAAGTTGGGATAAGGCGTAATGGGAAGTCCATTATAAATGACTTGTATAGGTTTAGAAAAATCTGAAAAGCGTTGAGCCACAGCTTCACTATTACAAATAATTACATTCACCAAACGCTGTAAAAGCTTATCCATTAATCCATCCTGGTCAGAAACGCGGCAATGAAAAATAACAGGAATACCAAGTTGTTTACCTGCTAATCCCGCATAGAATGCTGCTCTAGAGTTGTTGGCATGAAGAATATCAGGCTTTAATTTTTTAATGGTTTTTCGCCATTGACTAAACACAGAAAACCTTGCCTGTTTTAAGGGTGGCATAGGCAAGGTCATATGCCTAATATTTTTCTTCTTGGCTTTGTCGGTAAAAACACCTTCGCTTGGGGTTACCAAAACAGGTTCAATATGTTTTGGCAAATGGCTCATCAAGTCCAGTAGAGAATACTCACCACCACCAACCATGTTTGGGAATTGAGACAAATAAACAACGCGCATTTAACTTTTCCTCCATGCTTGAAGCCGACCAGCATCCGTTGCCAGACCCATCACCATACGCACCCAAGGCAGCCATAACCATGCGACATTGGGTATATCATCACATTGCAACACCCAGCGAAACCGCCAATGGTTAACAATCACCATAAAGAGTACAAATAGAATCAATGGTAGCACCGTCCAATAACAAAGGATCATAAAAGCTGCTAGCTTTAATGACAATGATGAGCGCAACATCCAGCCCGCGTAACCTTTGGGTGCAAAGCCACTCTGACATAAGTCATACTCAGCTCGACCTCGGCGAATAAACCAATGCCAAATATCAGTCAAATGCCCTCTTCCCTCATGCCTAACCATGGCTTGAGGAACGAACAAGAGCTTTCCATGCTCTGCCACCTTCTTCGCCAATAAATAATCTTCTCCGCCAAAGCGAGCGTGCGCAGAAAAGCCGCCAACCTCATCCACAATATGCTTACGATAACAAGCATTTAAGGTCGAAATTTCTTGCGTAGACTGCGTTTGCCCTTGGGCTTGTTTAACCCTTGTGATACCACCGCCAGGAAAGCCCAATAAGCTTTCAGCCCACCCTATCGCATTCGTACCTTCTGGCACAGTGACACCACCTTGAACCCCCAAGACTTGTTCATCCTGAAGAGGTGCGACCAAGTTGCTCAACCAATCCTTTTCCACGCGACAATCATCATCAATAAATGCCAACACATCATATTTTGCATGTTGTACAGATAAGTTTCTCGCATAAGCAATGCCTAAATTTTTCATCGGATGCGGCACATATACCACCCCTTCTGGCGCATCTGGAGCATCGGTTTCTTCCACGACTACAATTTCAAATTCACCATCATACTGCTGCGCTCTTAAATCCGACAAAACACGTTGCAACAAATCACGCCTATCTCGGGAAATGACTAGAATAGAAACTGAGATTTTGCTTTGCATGACTAATCTTTGACCGTTATGTCAATATAATCAACATACTGTCGCACATAGGATGCACGAATATGGTTAGAATCTTTGTAAATTGAGCTTCCATCATCCAAAAAGGCTCTGCATTGTTGATTGCTACAAAAGTGGGGGATGGGGTCAATCACCACTACACCAAGCTTTTCTGCCATTTGCTTCATTTCATCATGTAGCTTTTTCTGCCTTGATGAATAAGGCACGCTTTCCTTGGGCGCTTGCTCTACTTTTGCAAAGCGCTGCTTAGCCAAAAAAGCTTTAGGGTCAGACTGGCCAATATCAGGATTATCCAAGACAAGGTAGACCTTTTTATGCGCCACCAATTCAGTAAGCATAGATTTAAGCGCTTCTTTGGCTTCTTTTACACCCACTTGATAAAGGTATTTCTTTTGCCCATTATCCATCACGTAAAAGCTCTTAAATGTCTCTTGATAGGGGTTCTTCTCATCCAAGTAAAGCTCCCACCTTCCTCCAATAACTACCGCATCTACACCTTCTGAAAATGCATAATCCATGATATTTTTCTTAAACTCTGGGGTGCAGCGTTTCAAATGTTCTCGAAACACCTTAGGCATGGGTGGACAAGCGCCAATCGTAGCAAACACTGCTGTTTTCATTTTTTCAGGTTGTGCATCAATCAATTGGACAATCCTTGGGGCATACTGCTCAATATGTGAGTCGCCAAAGAACAAAACCGCCTTAGCTGAGCCTCGTTTAATATACACGGGCTCTCCATTGATATTCACGTTGTCAAGATTATCTGGGTATGCCCAATCTTCAATGGCGGTGGCTGCTTTTCGAATAAGTGGCGAATCATGCTTTGGTATAATCTTTCCCTGCGTACTGAGCAAACCTAAGCCAAGCAATACCAGAGATAATACAATAAGAGCATGTACCGTAAAACCCTTTCTATAACGGACATGGCTCTCAATAAAGTAGTAGGTTAGCCATGCCAAAGCAAAACTTATCCCAACAGCTACAAGTCGCTGAACACCGCTGTCCAAACCTAAAATGTATGCCAACGATAATAAAAGCCAATGCCACAAATACAACGGATAACTAATCAAACCAATCCATACCATGGGCTTACGGGAGAACACCTGCTGGTTTATCCAAGATTGTGGGGACATCAGCAATAAAGCTGCTCCCAACACAGGGAAAATCGCCCACCACCCAGGGAAACCTATTTCAGGGTTAATCCATACAAAACCGAATAAGATTAAACCCAAACCAAGCATTGCTCGAATATTATTGAGCCAAATTCTTGATGTATAATGAGGGTTTTTATATAAGGTGTAATAGGCAAGATAACTGCCCACCATCATTTCCCAAAACCTTGAAAAGGGTAAATAAAAAGCCGATTCAACCGCCTGCGTTTGCACCCAATAAACATTTAAAGCAAAAGACAATGCTGCCAAACCTATAATCAGCCCGATAAGCTTGGTTTTATAACGCCATAGCGCTGCCACCAACAAGGGATAAACAATATAAAACTGCTCTTCTACCCCCAACGACCATAAGTGTAAAAGCGGCTTGCTCTCCGCAGAGTTATCAAAGTATCCAGCTTCTTGCCATAAGGTGATATTCGCAACAAATGCAATGCCTGAAGCAATATGTTTACCCAGCTGTTCAAATTCATAAATAAACAAAAACCAATAGCCTAAAGCCCACGCAGTGATAAGCAGCAGAAGCAAGGCTGGGAATATACGCTTGATACGCCGCGCATAAAAATCAGCATAACTGAATGTTCCCTTATCCAAGTGTTTAAAAATAATGCTCGAAATCAAAAAACCTGAAATGACAAAAAATATGTCGACACCAATAAAACCACCTGGCGCCCGATAAGAAGATGCATGAAATGCAATTACCAACAAAATGGCTAGCGCACGTAAACCATCAATATCTGCCCTATATTTAGTATTCATCATTTATCCCAATACGACGGACGTTTCGCTTTGGGGTAAATAATAGGTAACGTATATGGGTTCATCGCTAGCTTCATAACATCACCCAACCATGCTCGTTTATCTGCATCTCGCATCAAAGCGAACAATAAAAAATGCTTAACAGCTGCCATAAAAAAAAAAGTCGTTCGTAGTATGAATACTGTTAAGCCATTGTATTGCGTAGACCAAAAAAGGATTGCACCGCGCATAAACTCAAGGCTTGGTAGGGAGGAAGCGGTTTTCATACTTGCCCGTCCAACATGGTGGGCAATCGCTTTAGGCTGTATTTTGATTTTCCAACCTTTTTGAAACAAGCGTAAACACCACTCTGTTTCTTCAAAATATAAGAAGAATCTTTCATCCAACAGACCAACATCAGCTATTGCCGCCTTAGAAACCATCATACATGAGCCGCGAATATGCGCACCTTGTGCGCCCTCATTCCAAGGGTAACCAGGTACTGGCTTTCCTGAAAATCCTCCCGTCTCAAAATTTCGCATGCCTGAAAGAAGAAACAGCCACGATGCCCACGCAGAAGGCGGCTCACAAATAGACGCCTCGATTTGTTTATCTCGAATAATACGTGGCCCCACCATACCCACACCTTCATCAAAGGTTGCAAGCAGGTCTGTAAGACTTTCTTGCTCTAAAAAAGCATCGGGGTTTAGTAAAAGCGCATAGTCCTCTGCAATGAGCTTTAATGCCTGATTGTTTGCAGCGGCAAAACCCACATTGTCGACATTACTTATCACATGAACTTGTGGGTATTCCGATTGCACGATATGGATAGTTTGGTCATCAGAAGCATTATCCACCACATAAACTGAGCCCATATGCTCTTGCTCAAACACGGAATCTAAGCACTGGCGAATCCATGACTCAGAACGATACGTGACAACAATTACTGCGACTTTATCCATGCTATCTTTTTATACCTGCTCAAAAATACTTTTCATATGCTGCTGATAGCGCTGCGCTGTAAAGTGTTCATAAACATGCGTCATGCCTTGTTTCTGAATTTGAACATACAGCTTAGACTCATGAATCAACTTCAATATTTGGTTCGCTAAACTTTCCACATCTCCGGGAGAATAAAAAAGGCCCGTCTCACCATCGACGATAATTTCCAATAATCCACCGACAGCCGTGCTAACCACAGGCGTACCCATAGACATCGCTTCCACCGCCACTCGGCCAAAGGCTTCTTGCCTAGAACAAACAAGGCAGATATGACTTGCAGCTATCAAAGGCAAGGGCTGCTCCACAAAACCATGCCAGACCACATTCAAGCCTACACCCAATGTTTCTGCCTCAGCTTTAAGCTTATTGACATCGCCTTCCCTTCCATCACCTATCACATCAAGCTGCACCAAAACACCTTGATTTTTTAATAACGCAATCGCTCGAACAGCATCAATAAAACCTTTGTTCTCATAAACCGTACCCGCCACACATAGCTTTATCTTCTTATCTGTGATTGCAGGTTTTTGCCTCAGTGTTGGCGGCTGCCATGTGATAGGCCCATTATACACAGTGCACAACTTCTCTGGCTCAATAAAACTTGCCAGTTTGGCTGCCATCGCATTGGAATTGGTCAGCACATATTTGGATGTTCCAATAACTTTTAAACTTCTTGCTATACCAAAGTCGAAATGCTCAAGCCACTCTCGCACATGCCAAACACATGGCACCTTTAAAAAGCGAGCAAGCCATGAACCAAAAGGCGTAGTCGTAGTATTCACATAGACCAAC
Organism: Ghiorsea sp.; assembly: GCA_027055255.1. Taxonomy (GTDB): domain Bacteria; phylum Pseudomonadota; class Zetaproteobacteria; order Mariprofundales; family Mariprofundaceae; genus Ghiorsea. Next base: position 1,516 of record JALUNK010000118.1, on the reverse strand, counting down.
TGAATAGGGTGCGAACCAAGCTTCCTTGCAAGCCAGAAAGCCTGCCAGATATTGCACAACATACGGTATATGGCGCGCAGAGGTTTACCCTTTCGACCAACCCATGCATGATATTTAGCAATGGTATAATCCACGCCCCGCTCTGCCAAAGCTTGAGTAAGTGGCCCTTCTGAAGGCAGAATGACAATACATTGGTTGGGCTCTAATCCATCGAGAAAATCTAGGAGAGACCGCTCTGCTCCGCATAATCCTGATGCATGTGAGACTAAAACAATCTGTGGCTGCTGCTCAATCAAAATGACCCCATATCCAATGAATCATTTAGCGTGGATAACCGCTTGCGCCAGCAAAAGCCTCTTGCTTTAGCAGGGCTTGCACATGCGCATCATCACGATAGCTAATGATTTGTTGGCTATCATTACGGGAAACGATTGCATTTTTAGGCACTTCTCCCTTAATCACGCAACCTGCGCCAATAATCGCACCATCACCAATATGCGCGCCTGCCAAAATGGTCACGCCCATACCAATCCATACATAAGCACCTATTTCAACAGGCTTACACACTAACTCTTCATCAAATGGTAAGCGCTTCCCTTTGTATTGATGGTTGTGCGTATAAATAATAACACGGCGGGAAATTTGCGTATGACTTCCAATACGCAGACCACCATCAGCACGAATGTATGCGCCCTCACCGATATGTACATTATCGCCAATAGACAAACCCTCTGCACCAAACATTTCAAAGTTAGGGCGAAACACCACGCCTTCACCAACCTTTTTTGCTTTATGACGTAAAGCGCTTTGCACCCGCCTATCTTTTTCTGCCTGATACAAGCGAACAAAAATGTTCATCACAGGGAAAAGTAATATTGCAAGATATCTAGCTAAAACTTTCACACCATGCTCCTATGCGCCCGACTTGCTAAGCCAAAGCTCTTTCAGCTTGATTAGCCATGTGCGGTCAAGCAATACACTTACCAATATATAAACCATTGTAAACACTGCACCTTCAGTGATGAACATGATAATATCAGCTGCATGTAAGGTATAATCTAGCCCCATCGCCGCCATTATCCCCGCAAAAGAAGCCATCAGAGGCAGAAGCAGCCGTTTACCCAACATCAAAACGCTATACTTCGCTGAGCGGCAAACAAAGATAATACGCACCCCTGCTGCAAACACATACCCCACACCCGCGCCAACAGCAGCACCTTCAACACCATAAGCTTGCATGCCATACCATACAGCAACTAAAAAGACGCCAGTCTCAAAAACTTTCACCTTGCTCGCAAAGGATACAAAACCCGTACCAATAATAAATGGGTCAAGCACATGGCTCATCCCCCTACCAACAATCATCACAGTCATCAGCTGCAAAATGACGATAGAAGGTGTGTAATCGGAGCCCAATACCAGAGGCACAATCAAAGGTGCAAAAAAGAATATGCCCACAATAATGGGTACTAAGAAAAGAAGCTGCACCTGCAAAACTTGATCAAAGGCTCGGTGC
>JALUNK010000117.1 GCA_027055255.1 Ghiorsea sp. | reverse complement strand
CATCCAAATGCTCTAATGCTGCGACCTTAATCGGCTTTATATTTACAATATCAATTCTCATATGCAGTGATGCTATTTCATTTTCAAAGCAATGAACACCTGATGAATGCTGCTCTTCATTTTACAGTAACATTCACCGCACTAAGCTAACGAATCAACCATGTGTAACCATATAACCAATGGAGCGATATTCACCCTATGTTAAAAGCATTCAGAATTTTAAGTATGATTGAAGGCCTATCGCTGATTGCCTTGTTGTTTATCGCCATGCCAGCCAAATATCAGTATGGCATCGACCTTGTAAAAATCATTGGCCCTATCCACGGCTTTTTATGGCTTGCCTACTTGCCCATGTTAGATGCCACCAACCGACAACAAAAATGGCCGTCTTCCATGCTAAGCATCGCCTTTATCACATCGATTCTCCCCTTTGGTTGCTTCTATCTTGAAAAGAAAATCAGAGAATTGGATTTAGTCCGTAATGAATCAGCCTAAGCCATCTCAACCAACACCAAAACAAACTGAGGATACACCCATGAGAGAAGTCACGATTACAAAAGAACCCACTGAACTTTATAAAATCTTAAAGTTTGAGGGTCTAGCCTCCAGTGGTGGCGTTGCAAAACATGTGATTGCTGAAGGTGAGGTTTTACTCAACGGTAAAGTCGAAACCCAAAAAAGAAAAAAGATTATGTCAGGTGATATTATAGAATTTGCAGGTGAAAAGCTTCATATCCAGCTTGACCCGACCCCACAATCATAGAAAAACAACTAAGGTTGCTAAGGCTCGTAAATAGTTCATCAATGTTTTAACATGTCTTGCTTATTGTACAACTTAGCCAGCCACGCTATACTTGTGCAACAAATCGTACATGTTGAGGTGATGATATGCAGGTGGTTAATTTTACAGAAGCACGAAACAATCTAAAAAATGTGTTGGATAATGCTGTTGTTAATGCCGACTACACTGTGATTAATCGCAGGGATGCCAGCGATGCTGTGGTCATGTCGTTGGATTCATTCAATAGTTTGATGGAAACCGTTCACCTGCTTCAATCCCCTGCCAACCTCACGCACTTGGAGAAATCCATTGCCCAATACCAACAAGGCAAAATAGAAACCCACGATTTAAAGGATGCTTAACACCCTCGCTTGGACAAAAGAAGCGTGGAAAGATTATGTGTGGTGGCAAACTCAAGATAAAAAGACTTTAAAACGCATCAATAAACTTATTCAGGAAACCATGCGCAGCCCTTTTGAGGGTATTGGTAAACCTGAAGCGTTAAGAGAAAACCTTGCAGGCTTTCACTCCCGAAGAATAGATGAAAGCAATCGACTGGTCTATGTCATTGATAATCAACAACTAACGATTATTTCCTGCCGTTTTCACTATTAAGAAACCTTAAAATCCGCGCAACAAGCCCCGATACCTTGTACCATCATATTTGATAAACTATCAAACACTCACCAAATAAGTCGCCCACTTAAGATATATCTCAAAAACATCAACCTGAATAGTCACCAATTTCTTTTGCCATTCTTCCATCTTTTCGATGTCTAACTCGGCTTTTCCATTTTGAAACCCTGGAGGAAAGAGATCATCATATATTTCAGCAAGATCGTGATAAGCTTCTTCTATATATTCATTTACAGAACCCTCGGGAAGATCGCATAATGCTTCCTGATACTGGTTCTCTAGTATTTGACTTGAATCAAATACTTGTTGCATATGCTGGCTAGTGATTTCTTGAAGGCTTGCAAAATAAACTTGAGCAACACTGCCTTCCGACTCATCCAACCCTGGAATCTTTCCAACCTGAACCATATGCAAAAGCTGTACTTGAAGTTTAGCAACGCCTTCAAATAACGCCTTGGCTTCTGATAGCTGAGGAGTTTTCCAAATATCCAGCCCAATATTTATCAGTACATCAGCATCTATCGGATGAGGTAGATAATTTAACTGGCTTAGATCTTGGGTGCTATTGAGCTCAGAAACCAACTTGTAATTTGGGAGAACCCAAGCACTGCGTTCAAGTAATTTTCCTCTAACAAGTGGTAAAACAACTAAATGGCTGAATTGAAATTGCAAAGCGTAATAATCAATAGAGTGAAGTTTGATCTCTCCCAATGACACCCGAATTTGTTTATACATTTCTTCAAATTGATTATATACATCTATCGGGTTTTCCCCATCAATTGTAACCCACAATGCTGGCTCATCTTCATATAACGGAGAACTGTGCAAGCATTTGATCACGACATCATCCGTAGATGCACGCTCTAGTCCCTGCTTAATACGCTCTCTTATGGACACCTTTCTTTTCTCAAGCTGAGCAGCAACTGCTTTTCCAGGTGTATTCCAATGATGTGATGAGTCATTGATAAAGAAATACCAAAAGC
>JALUNK010000116.1 GCA_027055255.1 Ghiorsea sp. | reverse complement strand
GTGATTATTGTGGGCAATGACCCTGCCTCGCATGTGTACGTAAAAAATAAAAAAATTGCTTGTGAAAAAGTGGGTATCACCTCATTTGCATCAGAGTTGCCAGAAGAGACCACGCAAGAGCATTTGTTGGGTTTGATTGCAGATTTGAATCAAAATCCGCGTGTGGATGGTATTTTGGTGCAGCTGCCTTTGCCTGCGCATATGGATGCGGATAAAGTCTTGAATGCGATTGCATCGGATAAAGATGTGGATGGCTTTCACCCTTACAATGTCGGTTGCCTTGCCGTGCGCCAGCCAGAGCTTCGCTCTTGTACGCCGTATGGTTGCATGAAGCTTTTAGAGACCACAGGCGTGGATTTGCATGGTAAAGAAGCCGTGGTGGTGGGCGCATCCAACATTGTGGGCAGGCCTATGGCGTTGGAATTATTGCTTGCAGGCGCGACGGTGACGGTGGCTCATCGGTTCACAGAAAACTTACAATCTCACATCGAAAGAGCAGATATTGTAATTGCTGCCGCAGGCAAACAAGGTCTGATTCAAGGCGAATGGATTAAAGAGGGCGCTATTGTTATCGATGTGGGCATTCACAGGTTGGAAGATGGCTCACTTACTGGCGATGTGGATTTTGAAGCTGCATCCAAACATGCAGGCTGGATTACCCCCGTACCGGGCGGCGTTGGCCCCATGACCATCACCATGCTTTTGGCGAACACAATTTCAGCCTTCAAAAACCATGTGGGGCTTTCTTAAGCGGCTATGCCAGTCTTTCAGGTCAACACCAATGTTTGCCTTGAAGATAAGGCGGATTTCTTAAGCCAAGCCTCAAGCTTGGTTGCTTCAGCACTGGGTAAACCTGAAAGTTATGTAATGGTGCAGCTCAACGATAATCAAAGCATGAGCTTTGCAGGCACAAGCGAACCGCTTGCCTTTTGCACGCTCAAAAGCCTTGGTTTATCAGCCTCTCAAACAGCAGATATTTCTCAACAAATATGCACTTTTCTCAACGCGCAATGCGGCATTGATACCGCTCGAATTTATATTGAATTTGTAGCACCTGAACGCGCTATGTTTGGTTGGGATGGTAGAACTTTTTAAGTATGTATTGCAATATATAAGGTCTGCTTTATAAATACATGTTTTATAGGGGGCGGGCATGTCATTTTTAGATGAAAGTGTTGTTAGAGGAATTAAGGCTAGCATAGAAAGCAATACTTCACAGTTAGGGAAGATATATAAAGCTAAAAGGCTTGATTTTCAGACCCTAAGCGTTGACCATTCTTTGGTTGATGGTTATTTGAAGGATGGATGGGAACTTAATGGTGAGCCCCTCAAAACGAAAACAAAAATAAAAAAGAATAAAACTCATGCAAAAGCTTTTGAAGATCGCATTTGGTGTCAATTTTATGAATTAGGTTTTAGAGAAATGAGTTTTGATGAAAACTTTGTTCTTCCATTTAGTAAAGATGATAAAGACACCAAACAAATCGATGTTATTGCAATTAAAGATGAAACGATTTTCTTGGTGGAATGTAAGTCGAGTGCCAAACCTAAGAAGGCACCTTCATATAAAGATGAGTTTGATTTACTTAGTTTAAGAATAGATGGCTTTAGAAAGTCCTTGCAGCAAATATATGGAAAGCATGTAAAGATTAAGTATATTTTTGCAACACATAATTTAAGGCTCGGTCTAGAAAGTGATGATATGAACCGCCTTATGAAAGCTAAGGCATTTTACTATAACAACAACACATATGACTATGTAAATAGTTTAATAAAGAATTATAAAAAAGCTGCGTATTATCAGTTTTTGGGGCTTGTTTTTAAAAATGAGTTAATTAATTCAGAAAAAATTGAAATTCCTGCCGTAAAAGGAAAAATGGGTAAGAAAGATTATTACATGTTTTCTATTGAGCCTGAGTTGCTTCTAAAAATGGGCTTTATTTTACATCGAACTCGGGCTAATGAGGCAGAGTTCCCAACTTATCAAAGGCTATTAGTACCAAGTAGGTTAAAAGGAATAACTAAGTTTATTGATAATGGAGGTTATTTTCCCAACTCTGTAATTCTAAACTTTAATACAAAGAAAAATAAACTAGAATTTCAGGCATCTTCTAAGTGTTCGTCTTCTGCCTCATGCTTTGGAACTTTAAAAATCCCAAATGCATATGCTATGGCATATATTATTGATGGTCAGCATAGGGTATATGGCTATGCAAATTCTGATTTCAAAAAAAATAATACAATACCAGTCGTAGCTTTTGATGGGCTTAGTTCAATTGAACAGCTTGAGATATTTATGGATATTAATCAGAATCAAAAAGCTGTCAGTCCAAGCTTACGATTGGATTTAGAAGAAGATTTATATTGGGATTCAGATAGGTTTGACTCTCGATTAAAAGCACTAAGATCTTCCATTGTTA
>JALUNK010000115.1 GCA_027055255.1 Ghiorsea sp. | reverse complement strand
TTCAAGCACCGAAACGGACGAACGCAGCGTTTCTTTAACACAGTATATCGAGCGCATGAAAGAAGGGCAGGACACTATCTATTATATCACGGCAGATAATTTAGCTGCTGCGAAAAATAGCCCACACCTCGAAATCTTCCGTAAGAAAGGCATTGAAGTACTATTACTCGCAGACCGTATTGATGAGTGGTTGGTGTCTCACCTTGATAAATTTGACGACAAAGAATTAAAATCCATTGCCAAAGGTGAGTTAGACTTATCGGATATTGGCGAAAATGCCGAAGAAGAGAAAAAAGAACACGAGGAAGCCGTAAAATCGGCAGAACCCGCAGTGAAAAAACTTAAGGACGCACTAGGTGATAAAGTTAAAGACGTGCGCACTACCGACCGTTTGACGGCTTCACCTGCATGTTTAGTCTCGGATAACTTTGACATCTCTGGAAACATGGAGCGCATTCTTAAACAAGCTGGTCAAGATGTGCCAAGTGTACAACCGATTCTGGAAATTAATCCTGAACATGACTTGGTGAAGCGTTTGGCCAAGATGCGTTCTAAAGATAAAATTGCTGATTTCTCAGATATTCTTTTTGACCAAGCTGTACTTGCTGAAGGCGCATTGCCTGAAGATCCAGCAGGGTTTGTGCGCAAAATCAACGCATTGCTTGTTTCATAGTTAATATAGGTGTCTGCACTTTCATTTAAAATCATCGCCAAAGATGAGCAAGGTTTTGCGCGTCGTGGTGAAGTAACTTTACCGCACGGCAAAGTGCAGACACCTGTTTTTATGCCTGTGGGCACACAAGCCACAGTCAAAAGCTTAACACCTGCTGATTTAACTGATGATATTGGCGCTGAGATTATTTTGGGTAACACCTATCACCTGATGCTACGTCCTGGCGCAGATATTGTAGAAAAAATGGGTGGTCTGCATAAGTTTATGGCTTGGGATAGACCGATTCTCACTGATTCAGGTGGTTTTCAGGTATGGTCTTTGGGTGATTTGCGTAAAATTGAACCTGAAGGTGTTCGTTTTCAATCGCATATTGATGGTTCGCGGTGGTTTCTAGGGCCTAAAGAAAGCATGGAAATTCAACGTAAACTGGGCAGTGATATTGTGATGGCATTTGATGAGTGTACACCATATCCCGCCACTTATGATGAAGCACGCGAATCCATGGAAATGTCTATGCGTTGGGCAAAAGATTGCCGTGAGCATTTGCCTGTGAACGATACCCAAGCCTTATTTGGCATTGTGCAAGGTGGCATGTATCCCGATTTGCGCAAAGAAAGCCTTGCAACCATTGCTGAAATCGATTTTGAAGGTATTGCCATTGGTGGTTTATCCGTGGGCGAGCCCAAAGAAGAAATGATGGCGATGATGGATGCGCTTGCTCCCCATTTACCCGAAGATAAACCCCATTATGTGATGGGCGTAGGCACACCTGATGATTTAATTGAAGGCATTGATAGGGGCATTGATATGTTTGATTGCGTGATGCCCAGCCGCAATGCGCGCAATGGCACGCTCTTCACCGACCATGGTAAAATCAACATCAAAAACCTGAAACATCAGATTGATGATGCGCCAATTATGGACAGTTGCACATGTTATACATGCAAAAACTTTTCTAGAGCGTATCTTCGCCACCTCTTTATGGCGAAAGAGCTTTTAAGTTCACGCTTGAACACTTTGCATAATCTTCATTATTATTGTGATTTAATGCAAAGAGCGAGAAACGCTTTGGAAGAAGGGCGCTGGCCAGAGTTTCGTGATGGGTTCTTAAAAAACTATCGCAATCAGTAAGTTAGAACGAAATATAAAAGTAACACAAGGACTAAAAATGAACACTTTAAGTATTAAACATTCAATTTCTAAAGCAGTTGTAGCAATTTCAGTTGCACTATTACCTGCAAACATCGCCTTGGCTGCGGAAGATGCTGGAGGCGGTATTATGTCATTGATTCCGCTGCTTTTAATTATGGTGATTTTCTGGGTATTGCTTATTCGCCCACAACAAAAACGTATGAAAGAACATGCTGAAGCTCTTAAAGCCTTAAAAAAAGGTGACAAAGTAGTGACTGGTGGCGGTCTTTTGGGTCGCATTACACAAATCAAAGATAACATTGCAACCATAGAAATTGCAGATGGTGTGTCTGTTCGTGTAAAACTAGATACCATCACAGGTCTTCAAGAAAGCCCTAAACCACAAGAGAAAAAAGACAAAAAAGATAAATAATCAAAGCGTAGACGTTTAAAGGATTAGAACCATGCAAAAATATGCACCTTGGAAATTTTGGCTCATTATCACTGTACTTGTTGGCTCAGTGATGGGCTCACTACCCAATATTACGACTGTACCCAGTTGGTGGCCTACATCATTGAGTCAGCCAATGAACCTTGGACTTGACCTTAAAGGTGGTATTCATTTGGTGGTTGATGTCGATAT
>JALUNK010000114.1 GCA_027055255.1 Ghiorsea sp. | reverse complement strand
ATAAGGTGTAAGGTTTATGACCCGCAACCGTATAAAAAGCATCCGAGGATACCGTTTCGGCATGGGTAGCATGTGCCAATAAACGCTGCAATTCATCTTCAGGCGCGATAAATGTTGCCAAGTTTTTATGCAACATGCGTTTTTCAGAAACATTTAAATGTTCTTGCGCCAAGATGTTGGCACTAAAAATATGACCTTCTTTATCCAACAGCAAACAACATACAGGCAAATCTGAGAAAAGAGCTGTTACTTCAGCTTTAGGGTGCAAAGAATCAGACTGCGCAATATCAGGCTGCAAAATCACGCACCACACTCATGGCTTCTTCATCATGAATATCGGATAAAAAGTAGGTTTTTGCTGCTTCGATTTGTTTGTCCCATTCAAATACTTTTTGGAAAGATGAACGAAATTCAGCCGAACCTCTGCGCCCTTTAGAATACCAAGGCACATGTTTACGCACCAATTTGGATGCCCGTTTCACACCATGAAAATCAGCAAGGTGAAGCATGTGTTCATGCACCACAGCCCATACTTCTTCAGCACTTGGTTTTTCAGGCTTGGGCAAGCCCATAATCGCCGCATGAACTTCCGCCAGCACCCAAGGGTTGCCTTGCACCGCACGCCCGACCATGACCCCATCACAACCTGATTGACGAATCATCTCTAAAGCCGATGCGCCATCCACAATATCACCATTACCAATCACAGGAATGGATACGGCTTGTTTGGCTAAGCCAATATCTTCCCATGATGCTTGACCATTAAACATTTGCGCTCTTGTGCGCCCGTGCACAGTGAGCATTTGAATACCATTATCTTCGGCGATATGTGCAATATTTTGCACATTTTTGCTTTCACTATCCCAGCCTGTACGAATTTTAAGCGTCACTGGAATATCCACAGCTTGAACCACCGCATCAATCACCCGTGCCACCAAAGCTTCATCGCGCAACATGGCAGAACCCGCCACTTGTTTAACCACTTTTTTTACAGGGCAACCCATGTTGATGTCTACAAAATCCGCTCCATGATCCACAGCCCATAAAGCTGCATCCACCACAAATTTTGAATCGGAACCTGCAATTTGAATCGAAACGGGGCTTTCATCTTTATCCAGCTCCGCCATACGCTCAGTTCGCTCTCTGCCCTGCTCAACTGCCCGCGAGGCAATCATTTCTGTCACCGTTAAACCAATGCCAAAACGCCTACAAATACGGCGAAAAGGTAAATCAGTAATGCCTGCCATAGGCGCAAGCGCAAGCGGAGGATTTATATCAAATTTTCCAAGCTTAAACCCTGACAAAACAGGATTAGATAGCGTTTTGTGTTGAATCATAAGTCTCTCTTACAGGAATGTATGGCTAAAAAACAGGCTTTGCCTAAAATTTGAGCAACTCTATCCTTCAAGAAAGTAGGTGTCCATCTATCCCAAGTGACACACATAAAAAAAGCTAGGATTAACCTAGCTTTTTTTCAACCTGTCAGCTTACAGCTTAACTAAAAATAGTAGCCAGTTTACCCTTCGCTTCCCTTGCTTCAAGCAAGACCAAACCCAAGTTTGAGTTGGCTGCAATTTTCAACATCAAATATGCATTGGATTCAATGTCAAAGAGTAACAAACTTGAATTTTGACCTCGTATGGTTAATTCTTCAAATGTACCCAGTTTTAAAGTTTCCGTCACTCGACTACCTAGGCTACCCACTGCAGCACCCATTGCTGCACCTGTGTCACCATCTCCATCTCCCAACATATTTACAATCATCATCCCATCAGGACTTAACATTGCTAAACCTTGAATATCTACGGTCGCTGTTTTCAATTCGTTTAATACAGCTTCAATTCTTTCTTGCTTTGTTGCCATGACTCTATCCTCCTATTTTTTATAAAACTTAAAATTTATTTTGGAATTTGATAAACCGACTGCATATGGTCAGCCCCAACCTCCAAACCTTCCACCCAATCAATAAATTGATTGACCATTTCTTTACCTGAAAACATTGCCCCATGCTGTGGTGCAATCATTTCAATATCTAAAGTTCTCACCATTTTCGCCCACAACTTACAAGCTGTACTGCTTGCCATATACCGCTGATGAAACCCCAACATATGAGGAATGTGTGCTTCAAAATCTTCAACAAACCTATAATCAGACAATGCTGCGCCTAAATCTCCTGAATATAAGATTTTTGACACTGGATCATAAACATGGAAGTTGCCTGCTGAGTGCAAAAAATGCGCAGGAATAAGCTTAAGTGGGCACCCTTCCAAGTCTAAAATACGACCTTCATCTGGAATACCGTGCATGCGTTTAGATGCTGTTGCATCCACGCCAAAGTGAGCTACAAAGGTTGTCCAAATTTGTGGCAAATAAGCATCTGCATCGGTAACCATCAACCATGCATTTATTGATGCTACAATGTCTGGGTCTTGATGCGATAAAAATAAATATTTTAAAGCTGAAGGTGGCGTATACTCAGGAAGTGCTGAGAATATTTTTGAATAAACCTTATGCCCACCAGGATCTAACAACATGCCAACACCTTTATGAATGATAAGGTGTTGGTTTGCTGAAATCATTTCTCCCTCAGTATAATCATCAAAAAAAACACACTTGTGTTCTTCATTTTCAAACAGAACATCTGCCATATTAGTTAGCCCTCTTTATCCTTATCTACCTGAATTGCTTTCGAAATATTTTCTTTTAATAGTGTTAACATCTTTGCTAACCCCTTAGGCGCTAACGAAGCATCCATAACAATCATAAATTTTTGAGTATGGATGGTCATGGTTTTAATAATCATAAGGTGGCTATTTTCTAGCATTACAATCACACAGCTCATACTTCCATAGCTACCTAGTTTTGTGGCTTTCTCACCGACTCGAATCAACTCTGGAGCTATTGCAGCAATACCATCACCCTTAATTTCACCCGAATGACTTATAGGTAGTCCATTTTCATCTGCCAATAAAATTGAGTGCAATTGATTTAGCTTTCTAGCATCGCATAGAATAGCTTTCAGCCGCTTGTCTAAACGAAGTAATGATTTATATTCCATTTATATATCCCTATAATAATTGCGTGATAAAAAGCACACCTTAACCATAAAGTTATTAAGTGCAATATCGTTTTTACGGTTGAAAAAATAGTCTTATATTTATTACTTTTATAAAGAAGCAATTGAACATTGATAACAGACCATGCAGCTTTGGCGCATGACAAATAGCGTACACTGGCAAAACACCGAATTTCAGCTTTCCGTAGCCGATGCCCAAATGTTTCCTGAGACCGACCTTCCCCAGATAGCTGTGGCTGGTCATTCTAATGTGGGTAAATCTTCATTATTAAACACTTTATTTGGGCGCAAAGGTTTGGTAAAAACCTCCAAGAACCCCGGCTGCACCCGCCTGCTTAACCTCTTTGAAGTGGATGAAAAAATCTTGGTCGTGGATTTGCCCGGTTATGGTTATGCCCGCGCCCCAAAAGCAGAAAAATACAAATGGGCAAAGCTGATTGAAAGCTATCTCAAAAGCCCAAAAGTTGCGCAATTGGTCTTGGTATTGCTCGACTTTAGACATGGTCCGAAAGACAGCGACTTACAACTCATTGATTGGCTGAATGAGTCGGGTATTCGCTGGCAACCCGTCGCCACCAAATCTGATAAACTTAAAGGCAATGCAAAACGAAAACGAAAACAAGAAATGAAAGATGCTTTGGGTGGTATGCTTGAACCTATCCTCACATCCAGCTTAAAGAATGAAGGTATGCAAGGGTTACGTAAAATCATTATTAAAGAGGTTTTAAATACGGATGACTGACCAAGAGTTAAGGACGTATGCCTTTTTTTCTATTATCACAGTCGTGATTTTATGGGAACTTATTGCAGCCAAACGCCCGCTTAACCAAAACAAGGCGAAGCGTTGGTTAAATAATCTTGGTTTGATTGGTTTGGATACGGTATTGGTGAAGCTTTTATTACCTGCAGGTGCATTTGGTGTGGCACTTTGGGCAGAAGACAAGGGTTATGGCCTGCTCAACAATATCGAAGTCTCACCTGCGGTCGCGACTGTGGTGACCGTGATTATCTTGGATATGATTATTTATTGGCAACACCGTTTATTTCATGTTGTTCCAGTATTGTGGCGTTTGCATCAAGTGCACCATGCTGACCGTGATATTGATGTGAGCACTGGTCTGCGCTTTCATCCTATTGAAATCTTTGTATCCATGCTGATTAAATTTGCCGCTGTGATTGCGCTGGGTGCGCCTGCGGCTGCCGTCGTGCTCTTTGAAGTCATATTAAATGGTATGGCGATGTTTAATCATGGTAATATCAGGCTACCCAAAGCTTTAGATAGCGTGATTCGTTTGTTGTTTGTTACCCCTGACATGCACCGCGTACACCACTCTATTTTCAAACATGAAACCAATAGCAATTATGGTTTTAACCTATCCATTTGGGATAAAATCTTTGGCAGCTACCATGCGCAACCCGATTTAGGGCATGATAAGATGACCATTGGTTTGGAGCAGTATCAAGGCGACACACCCACCGCTTCCATTTTTTGGATGCTCAAGTTACCTTTTAGCGAGAATGGCGGTGTTTATTCGCAGCCAGACCAAGCTAAAGATGAGGAAAAGGCATGAGTGATAACCAAGATAACCCTATGGTCAACCGTTGCGAATGTATGCATAAAACATTTGCAGAGCTAAAAGAGTTGGGCTCATTGGAAGCTGCCATGGCGGCTGGTGCTGGTATGGATTGCGAAGGTTGCACACCGTGGCTTAAGCTATCCTTTGCATCGGGTGAAAATGAATTGGCATTGGATGATCCACGCCTTAAGGACTTTCAATGATACAGGAGTTCAAATAGTGGCTCAACCTGCCCAAGTCAGCCGCAGTGAACATATTCTGCTAATTACAGCCTGCATCATTATTATTGTTGCAGGATTAAAATTAGCCGCCCCATTGATGGTGACCTTATTATTATCCGCATTTGTTGCGATTATTTGTTTGCCACCTCTTTATTACCTACTCAATAAGGGTGTAAATGTATCGGTTGCCGTATTTATCGTTGTGGGTTCACTCATTCTCATTGGTTTGTTGGTATCTTTATTCGCTGGCTCAGCCATCGCAGATTTCTCAAAAAACTTACCCTTCTATCAAGAGCGCATACAAGGGCAAACTGTACAACTCATTGCCCTACTCACTAAAATAGGTGTAGAGATACCTGCGGGTAACCTTTTAGAATCTTTTGACCCATCTGCTGTAATGAAATTTGTGGGAAGCTTGTTAAGTGGTTTGGGTAATGCATTGACCAATGTGTTTGTATTATTACTCATCGTCATTTTTGTTTTGTTTGAGGCAGTAGCACTTCCTCACAAGTGGGCTGCCATGGATAGTCATGCGCCCAACACCCAAGCTTTTAAATCGTTTTTGAAAACCGTGCACAGCTATTTGGTCATCAAAAGCATGGTGAGTATTGCGACAGGTGTATTGATTACGGTTTGGTTGACCGTGCTTGGTGTGGATTACCCCGTACTTTGGGGTTTAATGGCATTTTTATTCAACTTCGTACCCAATATCGGTTCTATCATTGCCGCAGTGCCTGCGGTGATGTTAGCGACCGTACAATTGGGCTTAGACAGTGCAGCATACACTGCACTCGGATATATCGTGGTAAATGTGATTATGGGCAATGTGATTGAGCCTAGGTACATGGGTAAAGGTGTGGGGCTATCCACACTGGTGGTATTTTTATCTTTGGTAGTTTGGGGCTGGATTTTAGGCCCTGTGGGTATGTTGTTATCCGTGCCGCTTACCATGATTGTGAAGCTGGCATGCGAAGCCAACCCGAAAACACAATGGATTGCTATTTTATTGGGTCCAGACATCGACCCTGAAGACAACATAAAGGATTCAACAACCGTATGAGCAGAAAAGTTATCCCTATTCAGGTGGTAAGCTCCACCACCCAACAAGCACAACCCATGGCAGGCAAACCCAAGTGGTTGAAAGTGCGCGCGCCTATGTCCAAAGAATATCAAAGTATCAGTAAAATGATGCGCGACTTGAAATTGAATACCGTGTGCGAAGAAGCATCTTGCCCCAATATCGGTGAATGTTGGAAACAAGGCTCTGCCACATTTATGATTTTAGGTAAAGTCTGTACCCGTACTTGCGCCTTTTGCGATGTGGCAACGGGTAAACCTGATGCGGTTGACCCTGATGAAGCAGTCAACCTTGCTAAGGCTGTAGCTGAAATCGGCTTAAAACATGTGGTCATTACATCCGTGGATAGAGATGACCTTAAAGATGGTGGTGCAGGTCATTATGCAACCGTGATTCGTGAGCTTAAAGCACATCAGCCTGAAGTAACCATTGAAATTCTAACCCCTGATTTCCAGCGCAAACCTGATGCATGCCTGAATACTATCATGGATGCCAAACCCGATATCTTTAATCATAATTTGGAAACGGTACCACGTTTGTATCGTTCTATTCGTCCTGGTGCGCGTTATTTCACTTCACTTCGCTTATTGCAACGCGCCAAAGAAATTGATCCATCTGTGGTCACCAAATCAGGTATCATGGTTGGGCTTGGTGAAGAAAAAGATGAAGTGTTGCAGGTGTTGGATGATATGCGCGAAGCAGGCATTGATATCCTAACCATTGGCCAATATTTGCGCCCAAGCGAAGCCCATCATCCTGTGATGAAATATTGGACACCTGATGAATTTGATGATTTGAAATATATCGCTGAGAAAAAAGGCTTTGGCATGGTGGCTTCTGGCGCTTTGGTGCGTTCATCTTTTCATGCTGATGAAGTGTTTCAGGCTTTAAAAGTTGGTAGTCTAAAATAATATTCTAATTGTTTATTTACCAACCGAACCAATGCGTTGCGTTAAAGCCTGACTAATGACCACAGCTTGCTGCGGTGGCAAAAAGGATAAAATCTTACCCACCTGTTTTTCATTCATGCGCAAAAACATCTTGACCACAATACCTAATTCCATTTGTGCAATCACAGGCGCTGCCCTGTCTGCCTTCATACCTTCATAAACAGATGTTAAGCGTTTAATTTTCTTATCTTTTATGCTTTCTTCTTGCTGAAGTAAGGCTTCAATTCTAGTTTGCAATGCTTCTAATGCTGTTATTTTCTCAGATGCTCTTTTTTCAGCATCTACAATTTCACTCTCGCGTTCATCCAAGGCTTGCTCTCGTGTTTCTAATAAAGCCTGCTTTTGTTTAAATGCTTCAGCATTGTTCATATCTAACATGGGGGAGTTTTCTTCAGCCAAAGGAATAGACTTAGCAGCTTCTGCAGATGGGATAATTTCTTGTAAAAGCCATTCGCGGCTTCGCTGCAACATATCACTGTGAACTTGGTGGGGTTCAACATTTATGCTCTTACCTACCTCGGGTGACAAGCCAGCTACCTCTGAAGAATCTTCGGTCACAAAATATAAACCCAACTTGCCAAAAGATGTAACACTCAAAACCAATAAACATATGATGATTTTTATTTTCATAATGTAACGCTTTGTTGCTGTAACATTTTTGAAGAAAACTGATCATCCAGCACCCGTTGGTTTTTTTGATGATGTTTCATTTTCAATTGATGCTGCAATTGTTGCTGTAGTTTTTCGTGTGCTTTCATTTTTTTATGTTCCTTTGCCCACTTTAACTTTTGCTGTTTGATGGCAACATCAAGTGTGGTTAACTCACAACTAACACTGGCTATATGCTGTTGGTGTTCAAAGATGCTCTGCTCCAACATAAGCAATTCAGCAGCTCCAGTTCCTCGGTCAACTCTAATGTCACGCTGCCCTTGCAGCACTTTTAACTGAAGTGATGATTGTTTAATAATTTGAGTTAACTTGACTCGGTAGTTCGTTAACTGCTGCAAAGCATCCACTTCTTTGTCACGCTTATGCTTGCTTAACTCTGCTAACAATTGATGCGGAGAACGTTCTCTCATATATTAACCAGTGCTGATGAGGTTTGAGGCGTGTTTGACTCAGCGAGTTCAGGCTTGCTGCTATGTTCTAGCACCTCAAACAAAGCAGACTCTGCATTATTTCTTGTGTAGACGTCGTGTGAACCTTGCTGTAAAAATGCTTGAATATTCGGCATATTTGCAATAATACTATCTAATGCTGGGTTACTACCCTGTTCATAAGCGCCCATTTGAATCATATCCTCCATGCGTTCATACAATGCTATATCTTTACGCAAGGAACGTGCCGCTTTTAATACCTTTGATGAGCTCAATTGACTTTCAAGGCGACTAATACTTCGTAATATATTAATCGCAGGATAATGCCCACGCTCTGCATACTTTCTGTCCAAAACAATATGCCCATCTAAAACAGCCATCGCTGATTCTGCGACAGGGTCTGCTGCCAAATCTTCACCTTCAACAAGCACAGTATAAAAAGCACTGATACTACCCCCGCCAACATCAGACCCAGCACGCTCTAAAAGCTCTGCCATAGCTGTGAAGCAAGAAGGTGTAAAACCTTTACTTGCTGGTGGTTCACCCAGCATCAATCCAATCTCTCGCTGCGCTTGCGCAAACCGTGTTAAGCTATCCATCATCAATAAAACTTGCTTGCCTTGCGCACGGAAAACCTCCGCAATCGTTGTCGCCAAAAGGGCTGACCTAACCCTTAATACGGGTGGCATATCCGATGTTGCAACAACAACAATAGTCTTCTCCAAAGCACCTTTGCCTAGAGAAGCATCAATAAACTCACGCACCTCCCTGTTTCTCTCGCCAACCAATGCAATCACATTGATATCAGCATCAGCATTTCTCGCTAACATGCCCATAAGCATGCTTTTACCCACACCTGGCCCAGCAAATAAACCCAAACGCTGCCCTTTTCCCATGGGTAAACAGGTGTCCATTAATTTGATGCCCAAATCGAGCGGTGTATCAATCATGGGGCGTTGCAAAGGATTTAATTTTGTACCAAAAAGGGGGAAATGTTTGCCTTGTGGAACAAAGGTATGCTCATCCATAGGCTCACCCAGCGCATCAATGACATGACCCAACAAATGATCACTCACTTGAATAGAAGGCACAGCACCATGTGCGGAAATCGCATCACCAGGGGCAATGCCCCGCGTTGCTCCCACGGGCATCATTAAAGTTTTATCCTCTCGAAAACCAACAATCTCAGCCTGAATGGTATGACCAGAAGTTGTATGTATATCACAAGCTTCGCCAATACTGTGACGTAAACCTGTCGCCTCAATCATTGGACCTAAAACCTTAAACACCCGACCCCGAACATCTGCAAGTTTTATTGCATTTAAATCATTCAAAATATACTTTCGTTGGTCAGTGTTCCATAATGCGGCTTTGCTCATTTCACTTCTCGTATGCTTGCAGGAATTGCTGCTTTATATGTTGAAGTGCTTTATCAATCATACCCTTGGGATCAATAAGTATATCGTGGTGTTTGGTAAGCAATTTACAACTTCCCTGCTCAACTTTACCATCTGCATCTATCGATATTTTCACAGGTAATGGATGGATCCGCTTAAACATCTCCAAATCATGAGGGTGTACTGATAAAACCAGCTTATCTCCCTCTGACATGTCTA
>JALUNK010000113.1 GCA_027055255.1 Ghiorsea sp. | reverse complement strand
CCAAGAATCAAAAGGTCACTGAAGTCTAGAATATTACCCGCACTACCAATGGTTGCGAGTACGATAAAAACTAAGAAAATTATTTTATAAATGAGTGAAAAGTTTTCACCAAATAGATATGTCCAACAGCGTTCTCCATAGTATGACCATGAAATCATGGTACTAAATGCAAACAGAACCACAGATAAGGTTAGGATGTTGGAAAACCAAGGCACAACAGAACCAAAGGCAACTGAAGTTAGTGCTGCACCATGTTTGTTTGCAATAATTTCTGCATGTTCTGGGGCATTGTAAACGCCTGTTATAACAATCACTAAAGCGGTCATTGTACAAATAACAATGGTATCGATAAAAGGCTCATAGAGTGCGACCATACCTTGTCGAATAGGATACTTTACAGATGCTGCAGAATGAGCAATGGCTGCTGAGCCAATGCCTGCTTCGCTAGAAAAGGCAGCACGTTTAAAGCCTTGTACGATGACACCAACCAAAGCGCCTAATCCTGCATCCAAAGAGAATGCACCATGCCAAATGGTTGAAAGTGCTTGAGGAATAGCGGCAGCATTGGATAAGATGATAAACAAACTGGTTCCGACATAAAGGATAACCATGGTTGGGACAATGGCTTCCGCGGCATGGGCAATACGTTTGATGCCGCCAATAATAACCGTGCCGACAATGCCAGCCATGATGACACCAAACAGCCATGGGAAATCTTTAAATAGGTTAATTTCTCCCTGTATCGCACCAAGAGCCTGTGATACCTGAAAAGCATTACCAGCACCCAGTGAGCCAAACACGCAAAAGATGGCAAACATCATCGCCATGCTTTTACCCAAGTTAGGCATACCTTTTTCAGCTAAACCTGTTGATAAATATTCCATCGCGCCACCCATTAAACGGCCATCGGGGCGCACTTGGCGATACATTTGTCCAAGGGTGACTTCGGTGAATTTTGCTGTCATACCAAAAAAACCTGCAATCATCATCCAAATGATTGCACCTGGCCCGCCAATAATAATAGCAATGGCAACACCTGCTATATTACCCAAACCTACCGTAGCAGATAAGGCAGTGGTTAAAGCTTGGAAGGGGGTGACTTCGCCTTTATCTTCAGGCGTTTGGTATTTTCCACGAATAACGGAAAAAGCATGGCGCATCATGCGTATATTAATGAAACCAAAGCGAAGCGTTAAGAAAATTGCACCCGTGGATAACCAAGCAACAATAAAGGGCATAGATGCTTCACCAGGGAACACATCGTAGAAAAGAAAAGTTGCCAAATAACCATTAATATCCGCAAACAAACTATCCACACCATTCATTTCGGTGGCAAAACTTATATTTGCCCCAGCTATCATGCAGAGCACTACGTAGAATAATTTAATCATGTGTTTCAATACTGGAAACATACAGTCACCCCTTAATGACAACATATATTTTAATGTCGCTAGTCTGCCTAGGTGTTACGGTGTAGCAAGCCTTGCGATTTATGGTTTGTTCGTTGCATCTTAAGTTTAGTCACATACGATACGACCATGACTGTTTTATTCCGCTGGTTATTTTTCTCTGCGCTAATGCGTATTGGGGCAATTACAGTGGCTGTAATTTTAATATTTATGATAGCTGAATCTATTTCCAAAATTGGCTATTTAGGTCAAGGTCTAGATATGCAACTATTGTTGGAATATCTGCTCTTGAAAACCCCATTGATGGTGCCTAAATTGATGCCAATTGTGGTGTTGGTTGGTGTTAGTATCTATGTCTTAGACCTATCACATGCACATGAAATGGCGGCTTTGCGTGCGGCAGGCATTACATTTATGTCCATGCTGAAACCCTTGTTGGCAGCAGGTTTAATGGTTGGCTTTATCATGTTTGCAGTGGGTGAGTGGGTTGAACCACTGGTTAATAAACGTTTAAATTATATTGATAAGGTACACATTAATAAAAAAATAGAGGTGCAACAGGGTATACAATGGCTGCATGAAAAGAATACATTTATTCGTTTAACACCATTGACGCCCAATTATTTTGCAATGTTATTGGTGGAGAGGGGCGAGCATGGAAGTTGGTTGAAACGAATTGATGCCAATAAAGCAACATATATTGATGGGCGGTGGCATTTGAGCCAAGCGAATGTGATGCAGCCTCATGCTAAGCAAGGATTTTCCACAAAGACCTTTGAAACACTTGATATTCCATCCAGTTTGAGCCCTCAAGCTGTAGAAACACCAGACCCGAAAGATATGAAATGGTTAGAGCTTTATCATTTTGAACAGGCATTGGATGATGCAGGGTTAGATTCCAAAACATACTTGTTTGAACTTCATAGAAAGCTAGCTGCACCATTAAGCTGCCTTATTATGGTTATTTTAGCGTATAGCTTGTGCGCAAGCATGGGCGCGCGCATGGGTACAAAATCGAAAGGTATATTGCTTGCGATTAGTATAGGGCTGTTATTCTATGTGACCAGTTCGTCGATTGAAGTGTTGGCAATGGGTGAACGCTTACCTGTTGGCTATGCTGTTTGGTTTCCGAATGCTTTCTTCCTAGGGATTGCAGGTTATTTACTGTTGAAGAAAGAAGGATATTAAAAGAAAAGGGTGCTTTGACTATAAAAGTATCAGCACCCTTGGATAGTTTGGTTAACCTTATAATGCTTCTATTTCTGTTTCTGCAGCAAGTGGAAGAATAGTTTCCATGGTAAGTTTTTCAGGCTCAGAAACATTAGATTTGTTGATATTCACAGCTTTGCCTGCATCATTATAAATGATTTCTTCGCCATATTTTGGTGCTAAAGAGACTTCGCCTTCAAGCAGTAAAAAGAAAGTTTCATCTTTACCTACACGGCCCCAAAAGTCAGTACCACGAACGCCAAGCACTGCTGTGCGGGTTGTAAGTGATGTTCTACGCGCAGTCAAACCGCTGTTGAGAATGCCTGCTGTGTAGCGAAAAGCGCCTTGAAAGATGCGTAAGGTTGAAGTAAAAATACCTTCATCTGTTTTGTTCCAATCGCGCACCAAGAAACGCGAACGGTTGCCTAATTTTACACGACTATTGTCAGGGAAATCAATATATGCACGACCACGGCGACCTGTACGAATCTCGTCACCTTTTCTTAATTTCATACCGCGGTAAACCCGCTCAAACCGATTCTTACGAAACACTTTTACATCACCGAGTACTCTGGCAACAGTTGGGGTTTGAACCTGTGTGTTAATGCCAGGGTCAGAATATGCGTTAGCCTGACTGGCTGGTAAATAAAATAGAACCAACCCTAAAATAAGTGCGGTGAGGTGTTTCATGTTGAGCTCCTTTTTTAGTATAAAGCATACAAAGCAAACGTAGTGCAAGATGTTGAGTGCGTCAAACATGATTTTTTAAATCAAAGCTTCACGAAAGGCACATAGCATCTTACGATGCGTTATCAAAGATGTGATGCTAAACACAAGGATATGAAAGAATGAAAGCAATCGTGATTCAACAAGCAGGCAGTAGTGATGTCTTGCAATTACAGGATATTTCAGTGCCAACGGAATATGCAGCTGATGAACTGCTGGTAAAAGTTTTAGCTGCGGGTGTTAATCCTGTGGATACCAAAGTACGCACCAATGGCGCAATGTTTGATGGTGCTTACCCTATGGTTTTGGGTTGTGATGGTGCGGGTTATGTTGAGCAGGTGGGTAAAGATGTTGAACATTTCGAAGTGGGCGATGCCGTTTATTATTGTTATGGTGGTTTGGGGCAAAGGTCAGGTTCAGGTGATAGCGTAGGTAATTATGCAGAGTATGCCGTGGTCAAAGCTGCCTATGTTGCTTTAAAACCCGAAAGTATTGATTTTGACACGGCGGCGGCGGCACCTTTAGTGTTAATTACCGCTTGGGAAGCTTTATTTGATAGGGCGCGATTACAATCAGGGCAAAAGGTGTTTGTTCATGCAGGTGCGGGCGGTGTTGGTCATGTAGCGATACAGCTTGCAAAACTTGCAGGTGCAGAAGTAGCCACCACGATTAGCTCGGATGAAAAAGCTCACTTTGTTCAAGAGCTTGGTGCAGATTTGGTTATTAATTATAAGTCCCAAGATGTTGCGCAAGCACTATTGGATTGGACAGATGGGCAAGGTGTAGATATTGCTTTGGATACAGTTGGCGGTGAGGCGCTTAAGCAGCTTGTGCCAGCCATGCGTTTATATGGTGATTTGGTGAGTCTTTTGCAGTTGCCCAATGATTTGGATTGGAAAACCCTGCGTCTTAAAAATGTGCGTGTTTGCCAATCTCTTATGCTTACGCCGATGTTACAGTCATCCCATGATTTGGGTGAACACCATGCGGCTATTTTGGAGCAGTGTGCGCAGTTTTTTGATGAGAGAAAATTAGTGGTCTACGTGGATGAAACATTCCCTTTAGTAGACGTGAAACTTGCTCATGACAAGGTTGAGCAAGGGCATCAAAGCGGTAAACTTGTGCTACAAATGCACCTTGATGAGGTGGATAGTTAATTATGCATTGTCGAATATATTTGGATGTTGACTTAGTGCTTGATGCTTTGGTCACTATTGATACTGAGCAGTCGAAATATTTGCGCCAAGTGATGCGGTTGCAAGCTGGTGATATGATTACTGTGTTTAATGGTGGTGGCGGAGAATATAAGGCCAAGCTTACTTTTTTAGCCAAAGATAGCGGCCAGTGTCAGTTGTGTGGGTTTGTAGATGTGAATCGTGAACTGCCTTGTCGGGTGCATATTATTCAAGCAGCTAACCGCAGTGAAAAAATTGAAACGGTATTACAAAAAGCTACGGAGATGGGTGCAACAAGCTTCCAGGTGGTCAATAGTGAACGAGCTACCTTCAGCTTGCCAGCCAATAAGCGAGAAAAACGTTTGTTACGCTGGCAGAAAATCGTTAGCGAAGCAGCCGAACAATCTGAACGTACAGCGATGCCAAGTGTGCTGTGGGTCGAGAAGTTGAGTGCGGTTAGTCAGCGTGGTACATGTTTTGTGCTGCACCCAAGAGATGCGTTGTTATGGCAAGAAATACGTGACGGTATTTTAGGTTTAGAAGATATTACATTGGCTATTGGCCCTGAAGGAGGCTGGACAAATCAAGAGCTTCAGCTCTTACAAAAGCAAGGTTTTCAAACATTAATGTTTGGAGAGCGCATTATGCGTACAGAAACGGCAGCACCAGCATTGCTTGCTGCAATACAAGCAGTCGTATAACCTTTGCTTGGTATAAATTTTAAGATAGGAGTAGATGATATGAATAAGATGATGAATATAGTTTTGCTGGTTTTTTTAGCGTTTGGTTTTACAGCATGTAAAACAACAACCGTGGAGCGGGTTGATACTGATTCGGTTCAAGACTTGAGTGGGAATTGGAATGATACGGATTCAAGGCTTGTCTCATCACGCATGGTTAGTGATATGATGTCACGCAAGTGGTTGACCAAATATCAAGTGAAGCAGGGCAAAAATCCTGTGTTGATTGTGGGTTCGGTACGTAACTTAAGTCATGAACATATCAACACACGAACTTTTATTGCTGACTTGGAGCGGGAGCTTATCAATTCAGGTGAGGTTGATTTTGTTGCTTCAAGGACAGAACGCGGTGAAATTCGCTCTGAGCGATCTGACCAAGCTGATAATGCGAGCATGAATACACAAAATATTGCGGGTGAAGAAACTGGAGCAGACTTTATGCTCAAAGGTCAAATCAATACGATTTTTGACGCAGCAGGTGACACGCAAGTGAAATATTACCAAATTGATTTGACGCTGATTAGCCTTAAAGATAACCGTAAGGTGTGGTTGGGTCAGAAAAAAATCAAAAAAGTTCTTGAAACAGGACGTTTCCGCTAGGTAACTTCTCACACTATTATCATGGGTAAGCTTTATACCGTAGGGCTTCTTGTGTTGTTTTTGTCAGGCTGCGCCAGTTATAGCAACAGCTTTCAACAGGTTGAAAGCCTGCTTGTACAACAAAAACCACAAGAAGCATTAGCCGTGCTTGAAAAGCATCCAGCAAGTGGCCGCGACCGACTCTTGTACTTGCTGGATAAAGCCATGTTGCAGCGCATGAGTGGTCTGTATGCAGAAAGTAATACAACATTTGAAAAAGCCAAAAAGCTTATCCAATCATTGCGTGCTACCAGCTTGCTTGAGAAGACTGGTGCATTAACGATTAACGATAGTGCTATGAGCTATGAAGGTGAGGACTTTGAACAGGTTCTCATCCATGTTTATGAGGCATTAAATTACATTGCGCTGGGTCAGCTCGATGAAGCAAGGGTTGAAGCATTGCAGGTGGATGAACGGCTTAAACAATTATCTGAGAATGATACTGTTCAAGAAGATGCATTTTCCAGATATTTGACAGGTCTAATTTATGAGGCTGAGTACGAGCTTGATGAAGCCATGATTGCTTATCGTAAAGCCTACCAAGCATATAAACATGAAACCGAAGCTGTGCCTATGCTCTTAAAAAAAGACTTGCTGCGCGTAACCTACGAGCTTGGTTTGATGGATGAGTTTGTAAAGTATAAAAAAGAATTTGATATGGATGATAGCTTTATCGAAGAAGCAATAGGTCGAGGTGAAGTTGTCTTGTTGTTTCATGCTGGTTTAGCACCGATTAAACGCTCAACCAGTGTCTTTGTTCATACGGATGATGGTGTGCCTGTTCGTATATCTTTACCTGTTTATCAATCCAGACCTTTACCCTTTACCCAAGCACGATTAACCGTAGGGCAAGTTTCGGTGGATTTGGACGTAGTGGATGATATTGATGCGGTTGCTAGAGCATCATTAGAAAGCCATAAGGCAGCCATGGTTGCCCGCTTGATTGCTAGAGCGATTGCCAAAACTGCTATTTCTAATCAAGCAGAGAAACAAGGTGGGGAGCTTGCTGGGTTATTATTCGATGTCGCAGCACTTGCCACTGAAACAGCAGACACACGAAGTTGGTTAACCTTACCAAAACGCATTTACTTATCACGGTTACCCATGGATGATGGTGAATACCAAGCATCATTAAGTTTGTTGGGGCAAAAAGGTGAAGTTATACAGCGGTTAAACTTAGGCTTAATCAAGGTGCGAACAGGCGAGAAAACCTTTATTGAGTCTACATTTATTGCACCATTTAGGACGATGTAATAAGAGTAGCTAGTCAATGACGAGCGGTACTTTGTTGTTGTTAACCGCTCGTGATAGTTATTCGATATCCTCGAAAAACCAGCGCATATCACCCAAATCGTGAGCAATGGGCGCATCAGGTAAGTTTTTAATCACTTCTTTGCCGTAACGTTTGTGGTGTAAACGTGAGTCCAAAATAGCAATCGCACCTTTATCTGATACCGAACGAATTAAACGACCCGCACCTTGCCTTAGTACGGCAATCGCCTCAGGAAGTTGAATATCCATAAAACCATTACCACCTTGTAGCTCACAAGCTTTGGTACGTTCTTTGAGAAGCACATCAGTGGGTGGAGCAAAAGGGATTTTATCAATAATCACCAAAGACAATGTTTCACCAGGTACATCCACACCTTCCCAAAAGCTTCGAGTACCGCACAAAATAGAATGTTTGTCTTTTCTGAATGATTCCAATATGGCATCGCGACTACCACTTTCACCTTGAATCAAGACTTGCCATGGCAAAGCTTGCTGTAAATGTGTGGCGAATGTTCGTAGGGCATAGTGCGAAGTGAACAACACAAACGCTCTGCCATGTGAAGCGCGAAGCAAGGCTTCAATTTCATTTTGCATGACTTGTTGGTAATCCTGAGCGCGGGGGTCTGGAATATGTTTAGGTAGATAAAGCATGGCTTGTTGCTGATAGTTAAAAGGGGAGGGGTGATAACTTTCTTGTGCAACATCTGCGTTTAAACCAAGTCTTACTCGATTATAATCAAATTTGTTCGATACGCGAAGCGTGGCAGAAAGAAGAATAAATGTGGCTTCGCGCTCCCACAGGTGATGGGTGAGCACAGGGCCCGTTTGCACAGGCGCAGAAATATATTGTTTTCTATCACCCTTACCTTCTTCCCAAACCACGTAACCATCCTGTGGGGTTAAGATTTGTTGCATTTCTTCGAATATCATGGTGGCACGCTCTACCATTTTTACCATATCATCATGCCGTTCTTCACGTGATATGGCGAGGTCTAG
The DNA here is from genome assembly GCA_027055255.1 of Ghiorsea sp. GTDB lineage: Bacteria > Pseudomonadota > Zetaproteobacteria > Mariprofundales > Mariprofundaceae > Ghiorsea. Next base: position 1,488 of record JALUNK010000113.1, on the reverse strand, counting down.
CAAAGTTTCCCAATCTTGTTTGATGCTTTTTAAATCTTTATCTGCCCATTGGCTAATCACTTCTGCACCAAGTTTGCGCACCTTTTCTTTTAGGTCGGCTTCATCACCTAAAGTATCCAGCACAGATTGCATGTCATTCACCCAATAAATCAGTTTATTGCGTGATAATTGAATGCCAAACTGGCGACTGGCAAGGTCGGGTAGACTGTGGGCTTCATCCAAAATATAAGTATCAAAAATAGGTAAAATTTCGCCAAAATCACCTGATTTAAGCGCAGCATCGGCTAACAATAAACTATGATTGGCAATAACAATGTCCGCACTTTGTGCTTTTTGTCTTGCCTTCATCAATGGGCACTGTTTGTAGTGTTCGCATTTGCTACCTGTACACTGGTCTGCCGTTGCTGTTACCAGTTGACCAATGCCTTTTTCAAACACATCAAAATTAAGTGCGGATAAGTCGCCATCGGTGGTGCTTTCTGCCCACTTTCCAACTTTAAGTAGGTTTTTCTTTTGCCAAATCTCTTGTTGGTTGCTGGCAATGTGCATGTTTAAACGTTGTGGACAGTAATAATTGCTCCGCCCTTTGAGGAGAGCGACTTTGCGCCGAACACCCAAAGCATCTTGTACAGCAGGTAAGTCACGGAACATGAGTTGGTCTTGCAGGGCTTTGGTATGTGTTGAAATCAACACCTTGTCTGATGAGCGCAAAGCAGGAATCAAATAAGCCAATGTTTTGCCTGTGCCCGTTTCAGCCTCAGCAATGAGTATGTTTTGCTGCTCAAGTGCATTGGCAATATTATCAGCCAGAGTCACTTGTTCATCGCGATAAATGTAACCATCCAAACCCGTTGCTAAAGCGGATTCAGGTGCAAAGTCTGCTTGGACTTGAGCTGTGAAAGTGGTTTCGATAATAAACTTCAGTAAAGACTATTGTTGGGTTAAGCGGGTTAAGGCTTCGCGGTATTTGTCCGCTGTTTTTTGCATAATAGCTGCATCCACTTCAGGTGCCGGTTCTTGTTTATCCCAATCAAGGGTTTCAAGCCAATCACGAATAATTTGTTTATCAAAGCTTGGTGGGCTAATGCCAGGTTGATAAGTAGAAACATCCCAAAAGCGTGAGGAATCTGGTGTTAAGACTTCATCGATAAGGGTAAGTGTCCCATCTTCATCTAAGCCAAACTCGAATTTGGTATCGGCAATGATGATATTACGCTCCAAGGCATATTCGGCTGCTTCTTTATAGAGTTGCAAACTAATATCACGGACTTGAGTGGCGAGTTCTGTGCCGATAATATTACACATTTGTTCAAAGTTGATGTTTTCATCATGTGCTCCCACATCCGCTTTAGTGGAAGGGGTAAAAATAGGTTCTGGTAATTTATCAGCAAGTTGGAGGCCTTTTGGCAATGGAATGCCGCATACTGCATTTGTTTTTTGATAGTCTTTCCAACCTGAACCAATCAAGTAACCCCGAACAATGGCTTC
>JALUNK010000112.1:1652-2513 GCA_027055255.1 Ghiorsea sp. | reverse complement strand
AAAAACATTGCATAGGATAAAGTATCTTGAAAGCTATTTGCCATCAATAATAACTACCCATCGTATCCATCCTCACTTTGCTTTGATATAGCCACTATCTACCAATGCCTTTGCCAAAGATGTTTGTGGAATATTCCCCAGTGTCTTTCTTAGTTTTGCATCATTCAACAATAATTCATGTTGCCAAAGATAGCGCATTTCAAACACCCCACGAATCGCCACTAAAAATGGGCATAAAATATGCATAAACCACCAAGGAAAAGGTTTGATAACCACAGGTTTTCCTGATGTTTCTTCAATCGTTCGAGCAAGTTCAGCCATACTTATCTCATAACCCTTAAATTGGAATGCACTGTATGCTTCAAGCTCATCTGATTTTTCCACCAGCATAGCCACAACCTCTGCCGCATCAGGCATATAAGCCCACGCTTGTTTGAGGTGTTTATCACCTGGGGTTTGCAATACATACTTATTTTTCTTTGCCTTTAAAATCATCGGCAGCCAGCTTTGTAGCGGCGGCGTGGCGATAAAGTTCCCCATGCGCAAAAGAATGACCTTTGCACCATGCTTGGCTGCTTGCTGTAGACGAAGCTCCATATGCTGACGAATTTCACCTTTTCGGCAAATCGGATGTTGCGGTGATGTTTCATCAATCAACGGTACTTCGTCGGGGTTATAATTATAAATATTCCCTGGGTAAATAATGGTTAGCCCTAGCTCCTCAGCCACCCGCGCTGACACATCCAGCCATGGCAATGCCTTATCTTCCCAGTCATAATTATCAGGACTAATGCCATATACAAGCATACTTACACCATTTGCGGCTTGTTTTACATCACTATAGCGGCTTGCATCACCTTG
>JALUNK010000112.1:0-1642 GCA_027055255.1 Ghiorsea sp. | reverse complement strand
CGTCAGGCAACTTACGCTCATCTCTAAGCATAGCTTTAATTGCCCAACCCCTAGCCTTTAATGCTCTGGCAACCTGTTTGCCAAAAGTGCCACTGATACCCAACACCAATACTTTTTTCATGATTAACTCCTCTCTATTGATTATGAGGCGAAGCTTAGCTATTCTTTTTTATTCTAAGAATGGCAATATATTAGGGTTAGGTATTCAAATATGAATGATATAGATTGGGGGCTTATCCGCTCATTTATCCAAACAGCACGAGATGGCAGCCTATCTGCCGCGGCTAAAAGTCTTGGTGTATCCCAACCGACACTAAGCCGTAATATCCAAATGTTGGAGCAACAAACCAAACTACAACTCTTTCAACGCAGCACCAAAGGTTTAACTCTCACCGAGGCAGGAGGAAAACTGATTGATGCTGCCAAACAAATGGAAGATGCATCAGATTTATTCCAACGACAAACCACAGGGTTATCCGAGGAATTAGAGGGTGATATTCGTATCAGCGCCAATGAAATTGTCGGCATTTATTTGCTGCCCCCTGCCCTAACGTCTTTTAGGAAAAAACACCCAAAAGTTCACATTGAAATAGAGATCACCAATCAGAGCACAAGCCTAAGCAAGCGCGATGCGGATATTGCTTTGCGCATGTATCGCCCTACCCAACCCGATTTGGTCGCGCGACGTTTACCCGATTTATCTTTAGGTTTTTTCGCTTCTAAAAATTATATTGAACAATATGGTCTGCCTACATCTGCCGAAGATTTCAAAAAGCATCATATCATTGGCTTTGATAAAGACATGGCATTTATTACTGCGGCTCAAAACATGGGGTTTGATTTGTCACCGCAAGACTTTAATTTCAGAACAGATTATCTGCCTGCACAACTTAACTTAGCTAGGTTTGATGGTGGCATTGTTGGTACACATGTTGGACTAGCCAAACAATATCCTGAACTGGAGCAAATATTGGATTGGTTACCACTACCGTCACTAGAATTTTGGATTGTTTGTCATGGTGACACAGCCTACAACGCCCGCATCAGAGAAATGACCACGTTTTTAGGACAATGGTTTAGCGGTGACAACTATATTTACGAAACCTAATCCCAAATATAGCCTTCTGTAGGTGATGAAGCCGATGCAAATGCCCGTTTTGGCATACGCCCTGCCAAAAAGGCCTTGCGCCCAGCTCGTACTGCATCACGCATAGCTTCTGCCATCAAACATTCATCTTTAGCTTCGGCAATGGCTGTATTGATTAATGCAGCATCTGCTCCTAATTCCAAAGCTTTAGCCGCATCAGAAGCAGTACCAATACCTGCATCCACCACGATAGGCACACTTGCACGCTCTTTAATTACCCGAATGTTAAAGGGGTTTGCCAAGCCTCGCCCAGAGCCTATCGGGTTGCCCAATGGCATCACTGCCACACAACCCACATCTTCAAGCTTGGTCGCAACGATAGGGTCATCATTGGTATAAACCATCACTTGAAAGCCTTCTTTTACTAAAACTTCTGCTGCTTTGATGGTTTCCACCACATTGGGATACAAGGTTTGGGTATCACCCAACACCTCAAGTTTCACCAAGTCCCAGCCGCCAGCTTCCCTAGCCAACCTTAGGGTGCGCACGGCATCC
>JALUNK010000111.1 GCA_027055255.1 Ghiorsea sp. | reverse complement strand
AGAACACAATAAAACCGAGGAAGAATGCCGCAGATAATGCCATGACGTGAATGGTGTAACTGGCAAAATATTCAGTTGCATACTTATCATATATGGGCTGAATATCTCCCCAGTAAACTTTACCCAACTGGGTTAAATCATTGGGAAGGCTGGCTTTTAAACGAATAGATACAGTATTTTCACCTTGTCGAAGGTTGGCGACAGGCAAATAAAATAAAACAGGGGTATGCCAAAAGCGAGACATAGGCTCATCAAAGCTACCACTTGCACCAACAAGTTGATGGTTTAAATATACTGCTGCATTCATATTGATGAGTGGTAAAAATAAACTCAGGCTTTTTTGTGGCTTCTCTTGGAGGGAAAAAGAAAAGGTGTACCACGCCGAAGTGTGAGGTGTCACAAAAGCATTGTGTGGTAGCTCAACCTTTTGACTGAGTTTGAAAGAAGGTGGAAGTATGGAAGAATCTTGAGCTAAGCTGTGCTCTACAGATATAACTTTATGTATGTCTAAATCAAAGTCTGAAGCCCAAACTGTGTTGCAGATAGGCATGGAAAAGAACAGCAATATTACGGCACAGGGAAGACCTTGCTGCATCTTTTTTAGCATGTGAACACATAAATTAAAACAAACATAGATTGAAATGCTAATCTTTTTAGAGTGATGTGTTAATCCCATGAATAGGGGGTGTATTTTTTTATAGGTAAACAAGTGGTGAAAAAATAGATGCACGCTAGCTTGCCGCGTATGGAAAAAGTATCATCAAACCAGCTTAACCCTGAGCAATATGAGGCAGTGCACTATCGTGGTGGTCCACTGCTGGTGCTTGCGGGTGCGGGTTCTGGAAAGACAAGGGTGATTACTGAACGTATTGGTGCATTGGTGGAACGCGATGTGCCTGAAGATGCGATTACAGCCGTGACATTCACCAATAAAGCTGCGCGTGAAATGCGTGAGCGTCTTGAAAAGCGATTGGGTGAAGATAGGGTCAAACGTCTGCGTATTTGTACTTTCCATGCCTTGGGCTTAATGATTATTAGAGAACATGCCAAACTGGTTGGGCGTAGGGCACGTATGTCTATTTTTGCCGTGCCTGAACAAAAGTCTGCCATGCGTTCTGTGCTTGCGGATTTAAAACTACCCACAGATGGCGACCAAGTGGATAGGGTGTTGCAGAAAGTATCCATGCTCAAAAGTGGTATGAGTGAAGCGCAAGATAATGCCATCACGGTGATTGCCGATAAATACGATAAGTTACTTGAGAAAATGAATGCTGTGGACTTTGATGATTGTATTGTGTTGCCACTGCGTATTTTAACTGAAGATGCTGAAGCCAAGGCTTTATGGCAAAGCAGGTGTCGCCATTTTTTGGTGGATGAGTATCAAGATTCCAGTCGTATGCAGTATGATTTCGTGCGTTTGCTAGCGCCGGAACAGGCTAACCTTACTGTGGTGGGTGATGATGATCAGTCCATTTATGGTTGGCGCGGTGCTGAAATTAAAAACTTGTTTCAATTGGAACGCGATTACCCCACTTTGAAGGTGATTAAATTGGAGGAAAACTATCGTTCCACAGGGGCTATTCTTCAGGGCTCGAATAGTTTAATTGCCAATAATTCAGAAAGATTGGGTAAAACGCTGCGTTCCAATTTGGGACTGGGTAAAAAAATCAGGGTCTGGCAGGCAGAAACGGCAGATGAAGAAGCCGAGCGAGTAACCGCAGAAATAAGAGCACAACATGCAGCAAACAAGCTGCATTGGGATGATTTTTGTGTGTTGTATCGTGCCTCATTTCGCGCGCGAGCCTTTGAAATAGCGATGCGGGAAGCGGGTGTGCCGTATCATGTCAGTGGTGGTATGTCCTTTTTTGATAGAGCAGAAATTCAAGATTTATTGGCTTACTTGAAACTGGTTGGCAACTTTTCTGATGATTTAGCATTGATGCGAGCTATTTCTAGACCAAGGCGGGGCATTGGTAGTAAAGCTTTGGAAGTATTGGGGCAATTTGCTCATGAAAAACAAAGTTCATTGTTAGAGGCGGCGCTGGAAGATGATTTCACCCATCCCAAAGCCCATGTACTTCGTGCCTTTGCCAAAATGTTAGTTGATATTGAGCATGTATTTTTGCATGGGGAAGCAGATGATGCTTTTGATATGTTGCTTGAACAATCGGGTTTGGAAGATGCGATTCGTGCCGAAGCTGAAGATGAGGATGAAGCCGAGCGGCGCATGGGTAATATCATGAGTTTGCGCAAGTGGTGGCTAAGGCACAGTGAAAATGGGGGTGATTTGTCATCCTTTTTGCAACATGTGTATTTGGCAGCGGATGAACAAGATGATGACCCTGAAGCACAAGTTCGTTTAATGACAGTTCACGCTGCTAAAGGTTTGGAGTTTTCGCATGTGTTTGTGGTGGGTATGGAAGCAGGCACGTTCCCGCATAAAAATGCATTGGAAGAGAATCGATTAGAAGAAGAGCGGCGGTTAATGTATGTGGCAATGACTAGGGCACGCCATCGTTTAACATTGAGCTTTGCTAAGGCACAAAAGAAATTCGGGCAGATTGAAAAAATGGGGCCTTCACCTTTCCTTAAAGAAATTGATAAAGATGTGCTGAATTGGGTAGATAAAGATTCGGGTTCGGAAGAAGATAAGGCAGAAAGTAAAGAAGAAGTGGATGCACACATGGCAGCCATGCGAGAAATGTTGGGGTTGAATTGATGAATATAAATATTGCAACATTGATGAAAAGTAGTGGGGTCAAGTTTGGCACATCAGGAGCAAGAGGTTTGGTTGTGGATATGACCGACCGCGTATGTTTTGCCTATACCTTAGCTTTTTTAAACTATCTAGAAACACAGGGTTTAATTAAAGAGGGTTCAAAGGTTGCTGTAGCAGGAGATTTTAGACCAAGCTCACCACGGATTATGCAAGCTGTAGGTTTAGCGATTCAACAGGCTGGTTTTAAGCCTGTGAACTGTGGTTTCGTGCCTACACCAGCCGTGGCGGCTTATGCCATGCAACGTGATATGGCGAGTATTATGGTGACAGGAAGCCATATTCCTGATGATAGAAATGGTATTAAGTTTTATAAACCCGAAGGTGAAATTTTAAAACTTGACGAGCAAGGTATGTGCTCTCGTACAGTTGTTTTAGACGATGGTCTTTTTGATAGCAGTGGTATGATGGTAGAGGACTTTACTTGGGCAGAAGAAACACAGTATGCCTATACAGAATTTGTGAAACGTTATATTAACTTTTTTCCTGAGGATTGTTTGCAAGACAAACGTATTGGTGTGTATGAACATTCATCTGTAGCGCGTGGGGTGCTCGCCGATGTGATGCAAGGTTTGGGCGCTGATGTGGTGAAGCTTGGTTTTTCAGAGAAGTTTATTCCTGTGGATACAGAAGCAGTACGTGATGAAGATGTGAAGTTGGCTAAACAATGGGTGGTTGAGCATCAGTTGGACTCTATTGTTTCGGCGGATGGCGATGGTGATAGGCCTTTGGTCAGTGATGAGAAAGGCAACTGGCTGCGGGGTGATGTGGCAGGTATTGTTTGTGCAAAATACTTGGGTGCAGAGCATGTGGTCACTCCTGTGAGCTGTAACAGTGCAGTGGAAAAGAGTGGTTATTTTAAGTCGGTGCAGCGCACGCGCATTGGTTCACCCTTTGTGATTGAAGTGATGAATGAACTGTTGGAAAAAGGTGAAAAGAATATTGTGGGTTATGAAGCCAATGGTGGTTTTTTAACAGCTTCGAATATTCAGCAAAATAGTCAGGTTCTAACAGCATTACCCACGCGGGATGCCGTGATTGTACCTTTAGCCATTATCATGGCTTCTATTCAGGCAGGGCAAAGTATTTCCGAGTTGATGCAAACACTACCGCAACGCTTTACGGCAAGCGGAAGACTTAAGGATTTTCCGACAGAATTGAGCCAGCAAAAGTTGACAAGATTGCATGATGATATGGGGTGGTTATCTGATGCCTTTGGCGAAGTCAAAAGCATCAATGAAACCGATGGTTTTCGCATTACTTTTACTTCTGAACAAGTGGCGCATTTGCGACCGTCCGGTAATGCACCAGAATTACGCTGTTATGTAGAAACGGATACTGAAAATCAAGCGGAAGGTATGCTGAACACTTGTTTGCAAGGGCTTGAAGCCTGGAAATAAAGGTAGGCTTGATATATTAGTGTAGAAAACTATACTTCGCGTTGTTAAAAGTGGGCTACGGCTCGCTTTTTTTGTTTTATAAGTGTTTAACATGACGTGGAGTAAGTTGCTAAGTGGCTGATATTGAAACCATAATCAAAGAACTGGCAGAGCCCATTGTAGATGAGCTTGAGATTGATTTTATGGGTGTGGTCTTAGGTGGTGGCAAAGAAACCAAGTTGGTTCGCGTGGTGGTAGACAAAAAAGGTGGCGTGGGTGTGGAAGCACTTCGTCGCTTGAGTAAAGGTTTATCCTTGCAGTTGGATGCGGAAGATTTGATTCCAGGTAAGTTTAACTTGGAAATCAGCTCACCTGGGTTTGATTGGCCGCTGACCACGACTAAAGATTTCATTCGTTACGAAGGTGATTGGTTAAGAATCAGTTTTGAAGATGGCCGTCCTGTGATGGAAGGTGAAAATCTTGGTTTGAATGAGGATGGCGATTTGCGTGTAGATGTCGCCAAAGGCAAGCAAAAAGGTGAGCAGGTTATTAAGCTTGAAGACGCGAGTAAAATTATTCGTACCGTGAACTGGGGCAAAGTCTCAGGTGAAGGAAAACAGAAGCATAAGCGTGGCAAGTCAAACGCGAAGAAGAGAAGTTAAATTAAAATGATGTTGAAGGGTTGTGAACAATGAACGCAGATATGTTGGCAGTAGCAGACGCGGTAGCGCGTGAAAAATCAGTTGAGCGCGAGCTTGTGCTTGAATCGATGGAGCAGGCTTTGAAAACAGCGGCGCGCCGTACTTACGGCACAAAAACTGTAGAAGCAATCATTGACCGTCTGACTGGTGAAATAACATTGTTTCACGTGCGTACAGTCGTTGAAGAAGTGGAAGACGAAGAGAATGAGTTAACACTTGAAGATGCAAAAGCTTTGGATGCGGATGCAGATTTGGGCTCAACATTTAAAGAGCCACTTGAGCCCATTCAATTGGACCGTGTCGCAGCGCAAACAGCCAAGCAAGTGATTAACCAAAAAATTCGTGAAGCAGAGCGCGCACAAGTAGTGGCTGAATATGAACCGCGTGTGGGTGAAATTGTTGTAGGTATTGTGAAGCGTGTTGAGCGCGGCAATGTGTATGTAGATTTGGGTCGTGGTGAAGGTGTGATGTACCGTGAAGACTTGTTGCCACGTGAATCATTTCGCCAAGGTGATCGGGTTCGCACTTATTTGCGCGAAGTTCGTAACCAGCCTAAAGGTGCATTGGTATATTTGTCGCGTGCTGATGCAGGCATGGTTCTTAAATTATTTGAACAAGAAGTACCTGAAATGCAAGATGGACTTGTGGCTATACAAGCGATTTCACGCGACCCTGGTTCGCGCAGTAAAATTGCTGTCATTTCAACAGATGTTGGCGTTGACCCTGTAGGCGCTTGTGTAGGTATGCGTGGAGCACGTGTTCAGGCGGTTGTGAATGAGTTACATGGTGAAAAAGTTGATATTATTGAGTGGACAGAGGATCCAGCTGCTTTTGTAGTGAATGCCTTAGCACCAGCTGAAATTGAACGTGTATTGGTTGATGCTGATACAGGTACGATTGAAGTGGCAGTGGCAGAAGATCAATTGGCAATAGCTATTGGTCGCCGAGGACAAAATGTACGCCTTGCTTCAGAACTGACAGGTTGGAATGTTGAAATCATGACGCTGGGTGATGAAAAAGAAAAACGGGCTGCGGAAGTGCAGGCTGCCAAAGATGCATTTATCTCAGGACTTGATATTGATGAAGATTTTTCATTGCTTTTAATTGCAGAAGGTTTCATGTCGCTGTCTGATTTGGCATATTGCGATATCGCTGAGCTAACAACCATCGAAGGTTTAGAAGAAGAGTTGGCTGAAGAGCTGCAAAAACGTGCACGTGACAGCTTACTTAATTCAGCTTTGGAAGAAGAAACTGATGAAGATTTGGTCGCGTTAATGGATGTTGAAGGCATGACAGGCGAAATTGCAGAAGCGTTCACACTGCAGAACATTCTCACTGCAAATGCATTGGCAGATAAAGCAAGTGATGAAGTTAAGCCGATTGAAGGTTTGGAAGAAGAGGCGTTGAATACGTTGATTATTTCGGCACGTGAAGCGTGTGGATGGTTTAAAGACTAACTTGCCTCTTCATCAAGCAAGGGATAAGGCGTTGCGTACATGTTTGGCATGTAAGACAATGCGTGAAAAACAAAATCTTTTGCGTTTGATCGTTGATAAAGAAGGCCAAATTTGGCCAGATTTTTCAGCAAAGCTTCCAGGCCGAGGTGCTTACCTTTGTTTGGAAAAAGCTTGTCTTGAATCAATAACAGATAAGCGGCTGGGTGTGTTGAGGCGTGACTTTTCGCCGCAGTTGCCACAGTGGAATGTGTTGCAAAAGCGGATGTTTGATATGCTTTCGCAGCGTTTGAATCAATTGCTCAATGGCATGAAGCGTCAGGCAGTGATTGGGCGAGATGCAGTTATGCATCAAATGTGGGATAAAAAACCTTTGCTGGTTTTATTGGCAACTGATGCAGGTGATGCGTTGGTTCGTCAGGTGAATGATGCAATGGAGAAGCGTGCGCTGGGAGAGATGAAATCCGCAGGGCATGGAATAATGATTGTTTCGTTGCTGGATGCTGAAAGTTTAGGTTCGGCATTGGGTAGGGAAAAAATAGCAGTTGTAGCTTTTACAGAGAAAAGTCCTTTGTTGAAGTTGCAGCAAATTAGTGTTTGGCAGCAGCGATTAGATTTGATGTTTGCCAAGCAACAGGGAAAATAAGGTAACAGATGGCTAATAAACGCGTACTTGATTTGGCAAAAGATTTGGGTGTGACTGCAGATGATGTGCAGCGCGCAGCAGCAGATTGTGGGGTGGCAGCAACAGGGCCAACCAGCAGTTTGGATGATAGCGATGTGGGTAAAGTAACCAAGGCGCTTCAATCCAAAGGTGATAAAAAATCAGGTAGTAAAACGCTAACCTTGGGTAAAACGCTATCGCTAGGGCGTGGCGCTGGAGAAAGCAGCAGGCATTCTGTTGAAGTTTCAACACGTAGGCGACGCGGTCGAGTTGTGAGTTCACCGGTTTTATCAAAACCTGCAGCACCCAAAGCAGAGGTAGCTAAACCAGTTGAAGTCGTTAAGAAAGATGAGCCAGCCAAGGTTGTTAAAACGGCTGAAGTTGTAACGAAAAAACCTGCAGCCAAAGCAAGTTTAACGCCTGCACAGTTGGCAGCTGAAAAAATGACTGCAAACAAAGTTAAGAAATCTGAAGAGCAAGCGGCGCAGCGTCAACAACGTCAGCAAAGACGCTCCACTCAGGTACAGCATACAGTGAAGCAGCCAAGAAGGCAGGGGGCTGACCATAAAAATGAAAGGTTGCCTGCGCGTACACCGAGTCAAACACGCGATAACCGTAATACTCGACCAAAGCAAGGTGGTCCACGCACGACGATTCGTACAGGTTTAACTCCTGCGCAAATCGCTGCAAGTAAAGCGCCTCGCTCATCGATTAAACAAATTGAAGAGAAAATTACCAAGGAACGTAGGCAACAGCGTCAAAATAGACCCCAAGGTCAGCGCCCTAACCATCGTCCTGGTGGCGCAACTCAAGCACCCGGTGCAGCTCGTCGTGGCGCACCTTCTGTTGCTGTTGCTCCTTCTGAACAAGTTGCAGCACCAACAGGTCAAAAACGCAGAGGACCACAGCCTGGTCAGCGTTTCCAAAAACGTCGCCTTTCGCCTGCTGAAAAAGCAGCTAGGCGCGACTATTCATCCAAACGTCACCAGTCATTAACGCCTGAGCAAGAAGAACGTATGGCGCGTCTGGCTAAAGGTGGCCGCCGAGGTCAGGATGCTGTAACCAAAGATGATGAAGCATTTGTTATCCGTGATGTTGAAGTCATGGATGGTATGATTGTTTCTGACTTGGCATCTAAAATGGCTGTTAAAGCAGTAGATTTAGTGAAAAAACTATTCGAAATGGGTCAAATGATAACCATCAATGATGCGCTTGATGCAGATACATCAATGCTTATTGTTGAAGAGTTTGGTCATAAGCCAAAATTAATCAATGAAGCGGCAGTTGAAGATGTGTTGATTGCTGAAGTAGAAGCAGATGATGATGTGTTATCACCACGACCACCTGTTGTTGTGGTTATGGGGCATGTGGATCATGGTAAAACATCTATTCTTGATGCTTTACGTAAAGCTGCGGTAGCTGAAGGTGAGGCTGGTGGTATCACACAGCATATTGGTGCTTATATGGTTAAATTAGAAGGCGGCGAGCGGGTTGTCTTTGTGGATACGCCTGGTCATGAAGCCTTTACAGGTTTGCGTGCTCGTGGTGCAAACTTAACAGATGTCGCAGTACTTGTTGTGGCAGCTGATGATGGTGTGATGCCACAAACTGTTGAAGCATTAAATCATGCGCGTTCTGCAGGTGTTCCCATCATTGTTGCTGTGAACAAAATGGATAAAGAGGGTGCTGACCCTGAAATGGTTAAGCGCCAATTGGCAGAGCATGAAGTTGTGCCTGAAGATTGGGGTGGAGATACAATTTTTGTAAATGTGTCTGCACATACAGGCGAAGGCTTGGAAGACTTGCTTGAAATGCTAGCGCTTCAAACTGAAATTCTTGAATTGCGCGCCAACCCTGACCGCACAGGTCGTGGTGTGATTATTGAATCGCGTCTTGATAAAGGCCGTGGCCCTATGGCAACAGTGTTAGTTCAAAATGGTACGTTCAAAAAAGGTGATACCGTTGTTGTTGGTTCAGTGATGGGTCGAATTCGCGCCATTATTGATGAAAATGGAGCCCAGCATAAAACAGCAGGGCCTTCAATCCCATTTGAATTGATTGGTTTAAAAGAAGTCCCTGAAGCAGGTTTGGAAATTGTAGCTGTCGAAAATGAACGCCAAGCAAAAGATATCGTTAGTTACCGTAGAGAAAAAGAACGCCAACATGGGGTAAGCAGTGATAAACGTGCTACTCTTGATGAGTTATTTGCTGATATGGCAAGTGGTATTGCGGAAGTTCCAGTCTTGATTAAAGGTGATGTGACAGGTTCAGTGGAAGCCATGGCAGAATCGTTAGTCAAAGCAGGCACGGATGAAGTGAAAGTGAAAGTGATTCACAAAGCTATTGGTGGTATTACCGAGTCTGACATTATGTTGGCATCTGCTTCCAATGCCATTGTGATTGGTTTTAACGTGCGCCCTGAAACCAAAGCTAAGAAGTTAGCCGTTGATGAAGGTGTTGATGTTCGCTTCTATAAAGTGATTTATGATGCGATTGATGAAGTGAAACTGGCTATGGCAGGTAAACTATCACCAGACGAAGTCGAAAAAGTTACAGGTTCTGCAGAAGTACGCGAAGTCTTTATGGCTCCAAAAATTGGTGCAATTGCAGGCTCTTATGTGACTGATGGTTTTGTCACACGCGGCTCAAAAGTTCGTGTACTTCGTGAAGGCGTGATGATTTATGATGGCACACTTGCTTCGTTACGTCGCTTTAAAGATGATGTTAAAGAAGTGAAAACGGGTTATGAGTGCGGTATTGGCGTTGAGAATTTCAATGATGTAAAAGAAGGGGATACCTTCGAGTTTTACGTGATTGAGGAAGTTGCGGCAACACTTTAAATCGATGAAATCAGCCAAGTCACCTGCTTTAAGTCGGTTCCAAACGGATTTTTACCGTTTGTTAACAACATTGCTGCAACGTGATATCGATGATCCCATGTTGTTGGGCATAAGTTTAACACGTTTGGATTTAACTGATGCGCGAGGTCATGCTATTGCTTATGTGCATAGCATGCTGCCTGTGGATGAGAAAGAGTGTGTTAAACGGTTAAACCGGTTAAGCCCACATTTGTCCCATTTGCTGCGTAAAGCTATGCCTAAAAAACGCTTGCCTGAACTTATTTTTCGTTGGGATGATGCGCTTGATAAAGCGCATGGTGTGATGGACACCATGGAAAGTATTAAAAACACGTGATTTTATTTCCTAAGGAACAGTGGCAACCTGTTGTTGTACAATTAAAATGTGCTAAACACGTGATGTTAACCACACATTGCAACTCAGATGCGGACGGCATTGGTTCGGAACTTGCACTGTTTCATGCGTTGCAAAATATGGGTATTCGCGTTTCGATGCTGAACTGTGATGTTGTGCCACGCATTTGCCAATATCTACCAGCTGCAGAGAGCATCCAAGTTGGAGAGAATCCCGATGTTTCAACTGTAGATACTATTGTTGCTTTGGATGCTGGTGCCAAATCACGTTTGGGATTTCCTGATGCTCTGTTTGAGGGAAAAACATTTATCAATATTGACCACCATGCAAGCAACCCTAATTATGCAGACATCAATGTGGTGAACGCTGATTATTGTGCTACAGGTGCAATGATATTTGACCTTATTCAGCATTTGGGACAAAACTTGTCTAAAGAAAGTGCAACAGCAATTTATGCAGCAGTTTTAACGGATACGGCAAGCTTTCAGTTGGACAGAGTAAATGCAGATGTACACCGTATGACTGCGGAATTGATTGAAGCAGGTGCAAAACCTGAAGAAGCTGCCAATGCAATTTATAATAGCCAGCCTTTGGCAAGGCTTTCTTTGCTTACTTTAGCACTACAAACACTATCCATTCAACATGAAGGTCGCTCAGCTTGGATGCATGTGACACAAGACATGCAGGATGAAACAGGTGCTAACCATGAAGACAGTGAAGGTTTTATAGATGTTAGCCGCAGTATTGATGGTGTTGAGATCGTTGTATTTATTCGTCCCGAGCGAGGCAATCGCTGGAAAGTAAGCTTTCGGGGTAAATCAGGTAAAGATGTTGGTTCAGTGGCTGCTCAATTGGGTGGTGGTGGGCATAAATACGCTGCAGGCTGTGCCGTTTCTGGAAGCTTAGAAGAAGTGTATGCCAAAGTTGCCAAAGTTGTCGGTGATGTTTTTAAAGCATGAATAAAAATATACACCCATGCGGTGTTCTTTTTTTTAACAAACCCAAAGGCTGGACCTCTCGTAAAGCAGTGAATCATGTGATTCGTCTATTTTCTAGACCCGAACAAAAAAACCGAAAACAGCGCCCTAAAGCTGGACATACAGGCACACTTGACCCATTAGCGACAGGTATGCTTCCCATATTGATTGGTGATGCTACTCGTTTTTCAGATATGGGCTTAAGCGCAAATAAAGGTTACGAAGTTACATTCGACTTATCCCTTCAGACAGACACCTTGGATTTGGAAGGAAAAATTACAGAAACATTTGAAAATGTGGCGTTGAACCAAGATAAACTTCTCGAAGTGCTGAAGCAGTTTGAAGGTGAAATAGAACAGATTCCGCCATCATTTTCAGCTATTCGTGTGGAGGGTAAGCGAGCGCATAGTCTGGCAAGGCAGGGGCAAGATGTGCAGCTTCAAGCGCGCAAGGTGACTATTCAAGCGATTCGTTTATTAGAAATGAATGGGAGTTTAGTGAGTTTGGCTGTTGAATGCAGTAAAGGCACATATATTCGCTCTTTAGCAAGGGATATTGGTGTAGCCTTAGGTTATGGTGGGTGTGTAACGATGTTGCATCGTAGTAGCACGGGTGGTTGGTCAAAAGAGATGATGGTAAACCTTGAAGAACTGGAAGAAAAGAAAGAAGCGTGTATTCTCCCGATACAAACTTGGTTGCGTGATTTGTCTATGGTTTTGCTGGATAAGGTTGAAGCAAAACGGTTTGTACAAGGGCAACGTTTGTCTATGCCTTTTGATGTGCCTGATCAAGCATTATGCTGCGTATCATTTGGTGAACAAGTACTAGGTACGGCGACGTATGATGGGGTTAAACAAGTGTTGCAACCCGTACGTGTTTTACCCAGTGCGCAGGAGAAAATGAAATGAATGCAAAAAGTTTAGTGTTAGGTTTTATAGCGGGTATTGCTTTGGCGACATTGGGTATGACTCAAATGAGCGCAACGGGCAACCCATTTTTAGTTTCAGAAAAAAATATACAAAGTAAGGAGCATCAAATGAGTGAAAATAATATGATCAAAGCAGAGCTGGAAACGGGAACGATAACGATAGAGTTATATCCTGATGTTGCCCCTCAAACTGTTGAAGCATTTAAGAAGTTAGTCGAAAAAGGTTTTTATGATGGGCTCACGTTTCACCGTGTGATTCCAGGTTTTATGGCACAAGGTGGCGACCCTGATGGAACAGGTATGGGTGGCCCTGGTTATAATTTAAAAGCTGAGTTTAATGATAAGAAACATGTGCGTGGCACGTTAGCTATGGCGCGTTCTTCAGACCCTGACTCAGCGGGAAGCCAATTTTATATTTGTTATGGTCCACAGCCTCATTTGGATGGCCAATATACAATTTTCGGGCAAGTTACGGGTGGCATGGAATATGTTGATCAACTGCATAATGGAAGCAAGATTATTAAAATGACACTTGTAGACGCAGGAGAGTAAATCGTGACAGAACAAGATATGCTTCAAATGTATGAAGATGCAGGTGCGTTGCTTCATGGGCACTTTGTACTTTCAAGTGGTAAACATTCAGCACGTTACTTGCAATCAGCATTGGTCTTGATGCACCCAAGCAATGCTACGGCTTTGGCAACGGAGCTCGTCAAAACGATTGACGCTGATGACTATGACATGGTCGTTTCACCTGCTATTGGCGGGTTGGTCATTGGGCAAGAAGTAGCACGCCAACTCAATAAACCATTTATTTTTACAGAGCGTAAAGAAGGCGAAATGCAAATGCGTCGAGGCTTCTCCATTCCTAAAGGTGCTAAACTTTTGGTGGTTGAAGATGTGATTACAACAGGTGGTTCAGTGCGTGAATGTATTGAAGTGGTACGTGAGTTTGGTGGTAAACCAATGACGGTGCTGGCAGTTGTAGATAGGGCACCAAAACAAGAAGGTCGTTTTGATATTCCTCATCATACCGTGATTCATTTGGATGTTGAAACCTTTGATGCTAGTGCATGTCCGATGTGTAAAGAAGGCACCGCCGCTATCAAACCCGGTAGCCGAGGTAACGCTTAGTGTCAAAGGTTGAGGTCAGCCCTGTGATTCGTTGTTTCCCCTTTGGTGGCGTTGGCGAATTTGGTAAAAACATGATGGTTTATGCTGTTGATGATGAAGCCATTATTGTAGATATTGGGCTGGGTTTTCCTGATGCTGGACAACACGGCATCAATATTACTATTCCTGACATTTCAGCTTTAAATGAGCTGGGGTTAAAGATTCATGGGATTGTGCTTACGCATGGTCATGAAGATCACATTGGTGGTCTTCCTTTTATTTTGCCTAAGCTTAAGCTTCCCGTTTGGGGAACGCCCATCACCTTGGCTTTGGTCAAACATAAGATGGCTGAAACGAGTTATAAACCAGAACTACATGACCTACCTGAAGATGGAACGTTAACGCAAGTGGGCTCTTTTCAGGTTGAAGCCATTCCTGTGACACATTCAATTATGGATGCTGTTTCCATTGCGATTCATACCCCGTTGGGTGCGATTATTCATACAGGTGACTTTAAGTTTGATCCATCTCCTCTTGATGGACGTTCCACTGCATTACATCGCTTTGCCAAACTTGGTGATGAAGGTGTATTGCTTTTATGTTCAGACTCAACCAATTCACCACGAAGCGGCACTAGCCCTAGTGAAGCCAGTGTGGGAGCGCCTTTAAAGCAGGCTATTTCGCAGTGTTCAGGTAAAGTTATTGTTTCAACCTTCTCATCCAATATGTTTAGGATTCAACAAATTGTGGATGCAGCACTTGCTTGTGGGCGAAAGGTTGCTTTTGCAGGTCGAAGCTTGGAAAAGAATGTTGAAATCACTAGGTTATTGGGGCGTTTGTCTTTGCCCGATAACAAAATTGTGAATATCAAGAAAACAGAAGGCATTCCCGATAGTGAGCTATTGATTGTGGCGACAGGCTCGCAAGGTGAATGGCGAGCCGCATTGTCGCGTATTGCACAAGATCATTTTCCAAAGCTTCATTTGGGCGTGGGTGACTTGGTTATTTTCTCATCATCTTCAATTCCAGGTAATGAACGCTTGATTGCAGGTTTGTTTAACCATATTTATCGACGCGGAGCGCGAGTGCTTCATGCAGGACAGGCTCATTTACATGTGTCAGGGCATGCTCAAGCACATGAGCTTAAAACGATGATTCAATTGACGCGTCCTAAGTATATGTACCCTGTACATGGCGAATACCGCAATTTGGTGGAACACCAGCACTTGGCGGTGAATACCAATGTTGCTTATGAGAACACGATTATTGCTGAGAATGGACATAGTGTTGAGGTTACAGAAAGTGGCATCAAACATGGTGCACAATTTCATTCGGGTGCGGTGTTTGTAGATGATTCTGGGCGTGATGAACTTGATTATGCTGTGCTCAAGGATAGACGCTCCTTGGCGGATGAAGGGATTATCACAGCGGTTGTTTTGATTGATCAACACAGTGGGCAAGTTTTGGGTGAACCAGAACTTTTGACACGTGGTGTTTTGAATGATGAAGTATCTGAAGAAACTTTTGAACAGGCAGCAGCAAGTTTGCGTGTCCACCTTGAAGGTTTGAGCCAGGAAATACTGGCAGATATGGATGCTGCCAAAGAAGAAGTTCGGCTATTTGTGCGCCGATGGTGCAAAAAAAGATTGGGTCGCAGACCAATGGTATTAACCACAATATTGGAGGTTTAAGGCTTGAGTTTGAATGTGTTAAATCCTAAAACCATGTGGCGTGAATCGTTAGCATTTTTGCTGCTTGCGGTTGTGGTGTTATTGGCTTTGTCGTTGTTTAACTATTCCTCTGAGGACCCATCTTTTAATAACACGACTGATGCGATGCCTGAAAATATGATGGGTATTGTGGGTGCATATGTATCAGATGTTTTGATGCAGTTGTTTGGTTATGCTGCATACTTATTGGTGGCATTGGGTGCATTGATTGCTTATCGCATAGCATTTGAAAAGCGCCCATTTTTTGGTGATTGGACAGCTCTGTTTTGGTTGCCATTTATGTTGGCAATTTCTGCCTTGTTTGCATCCCTTTGGGGTGAAACACAGTTGCCAGCAGGTGCGGGTGGGGCACTGGGTTACTTATTTGCCCAAAGTTTAACCAGCACATTGTATGAGCTCGGACGAAACCTAGTGTTGATAACGATGTTATTGAGTAGTTTTATTGTGGCATCACATGTGTCTCTTCTGATGGTCATGCAAAGACTGTTTCAGGGTTTGCTTTGGTTAGGTAAACAAGGCTTGCTGTTTATTCAATCGCTCAAAGGAAAAGTTGCCAATCAGGTGAAGGAAAAACAAGAGCGGGTTGAAGCTAGAGAAGCTAGGGTTGAAGAAAAAAAGAAACGTCCTGTGCATATTCAAAAGTCAGAGCCTAAAATTATTCAACCTGAAAAGGTTGAGGTTGCTGAGCGGATTAAAATAGAAGAACACCAACCTTCCCTTGATTTGGGCAAACGTGACGGTGAGTTTGAATTACCACCGCTTAAAATTTTCAAGGAACATCAAGGTGAAATGAAAACATATGGCGAAGATGTGCTTCAAGCCATGTCGCGTATGCTTGAGAAAAAGCTTTTGGATTACCGTGTTGAAGGTGAAGTGGTTGCAGTGAAACCTGGTCCTGTGGTGATTCAATTTGAATTTGCCTTAGCGGCGGGGACTAAGGTGTCGAAAGTGGTGGCGTTGCAAGATGATTTGGCGCGCTCTATGGCAGCAAGTAGTATTCGAGTCGCAGGTAATATTCCTGGTAAAAATGCGATTGGTATTGAGCTTCCCAATGAAGAACGGGAAATGGTCTTTATGCGGCAGGTTCTTGCCAGTAAAAACTTTGCCGACAAGAAACATATTCTTCCCATGGCGTTGGGTGTCGATATTGCAGGGCAACCTGTGGTGGCAGACTTGGCAAAAATGCCACATCTTCTTGTGGCAGGAACAACAGGTTCGGGTAAATCTGTATCAGTAAATACCATGATTTGCTCGCTATTGATGAAATATGCACCTAAAGATCTGCGTTTGATTATGGTTGACCCTAAGATGTTGGAGTTATCCATGTATGATGATATTCCGCACTTGCTCGTACCTGTAGTCACCAACCCCAATAAGGCTGCCAAGGCTTTGGCATGGGCAGTGTATGAAATGGAGCGCCGCTATCGGTTAATGTCTGAAACGCGGGTGCGTAATATCGCAAGCTTTAATAAGCTTGCCGAGAAAAACAAAAAAGATGGTATAGAAGGTGAAACCGCTGAACATATGCCCTTTATTGTCATTTTAATTGATGAACTTGCTGACCTGATGATGGTGGCGGGCAAAGAGGTGGAGCAATCTATTTGTCGCTTAGCGCAAAAGGCACGGGCAGCTGGTTTGCATCTTATTTTGGCAACACAGCGACCCTCAGTAGATGTGATTACAGGTTTGATTAAGGCAAATTTACCCAGCCGTTTAGCCTTTCAGGTGTCATCTAAAATTGATTCGCGTACCATCTTAGACCAGATGGGTGCAGAACAATTGCTTGGGCATGGGGATGCTCTTTTTTCTAACTTGGGTAGGGATGTTCACCGTGTGCACGGCGCATTTGTAGACGACCAAGAAGTGATGGATATGGTTGAGCACCTTAAGAAACAAGGTGAACCTGAGTATCGTATGGAAGTGTTTGCAACATCGCTGGATGATGATGCCTCAGAGAGTGATGATTTAAGCGATGAGAAAGATGAAAAATACAATGAAGCCGCAGACTTAATTGCTGATAAGGGCAAATGTTCTGTATCTATGGTACAGCGATATTTACGCATTGGTTATAACCGAGCCAGTCGAATTGTAGAACAAATGGAACGTGATGGATTGGTTACACCACCGGGTGCAGGAGGTGTGCGCCAAGTATTGTCGCGTTCGGCAGAGGATGTAGGTCACATTGATTAAATATATGAGAAATATGCTATGGATATGGGTCTTTGCATTGGGTGCTGTATCCACGGCTTTTGCTGTACCTTTGGCAAGCAATTCAGGTTTAGCCAAAGCTTTAACAGGACTATCTGAATTAAAAGGTTTTTCAACACCGTTTAAGCAAGTTTTAAGTTATGCAGAAGGTGGAGAACGCGAATATTCAGGTCAACTTTCAGTGCTGCGGCCAGGGAAATTTAGCTGGCGATACCTGAAACCATATGAACAACTTTTTGTGAGTAATGGTGATGGTATTTGGTTGTATGAACCTGACCTTATGCAAGCGCAAAAATTGCAAGATTTGGGTGAAATTGATCCAGTGGTTATGCAGCTGCTGGATGGGCGTATTGGTTTGGAAGCTGTGAACACATTGGATAAACAAGAACTTGCTGATGTGGATGTTTGGCATGTTCGAATCGGTAAAGAGCAACAAGTTACAGAAGTTTGGCTTGGTGTAGAAAATGGCACATTGCGTTGGTTAGAAAGCCGCGATGTGTTAATGAATAAAAATAGATTGTATTTGCTTGATATTGATAAAAAATTACCAGCCGAAGATAAATTTGAATTTATTGCACCTGAGGGTGTGGATGTGATTGGAGCTAAATAGTGATTCCATTATATGTTGTGGGTGTACCACGTCTTAAGAAAGGTCTGCTTCTTGCCATCTGTGCTTGTTGGGTATCCAGTTCGGCTCAAGCAGCAACGTTTGCGAACAATGATATTTCACCTGTTGCTGCAGGCGTCGCCAATGCCGTTGTTGCAGGTACAGGTAGTATTACTGATGCACTTTATAATCCTGCAGGCTTAGCATGGCAGGAGGGTGTTCAAGCCTTTTTTGCCAGTGAATCACGTAATAGTTATAAAGGTGTAGATATTGCAGCAGGTGGTCGTGGTGCAGCCTCTAGCTTAGGTACTCGCCAAGCTGTTGCATTATCATGGATGCCTAAAGGTTGGAATGTGGGTGTTGCAGGTAGTTTTTCTAATCCTTACGACACACGTTCAAACTGGTCTTCTGCCTTTCCAAGCTTGGGATTTATGAATTTAGAAATGACAAGGTATACGCTGGATGCCTTTTGGCGGGTGAATAACACATTGGCTGTTTCTGCAGGCATGGATATTTACAAGACCCAGCTGCGCTTGGACACGGCTGGGCAGGTGTTTGATGGCTCAGACTGGAGTGATGTCGGTGCACACATGGGATTCCGCTGGGAAGTTGTTCCCTTTTGGACACTTGCTGCCAACTACCGTCAAGGTGTAGATGCATTTGCCAGCAATAATTCAGGTGATGAGGCTGTGATTACGTTGCCGGATGAATTGACTTTGGGTGTTGCCTATTCCGCTTCAGATGATGAATTACTTTGGGAACTAGATATCAAACGCAGCGCATGGTCCTCGCTACGGAATTTAAACGTCAGTAACAATGGTGTGAACTCACAAACCAACACTGCAGATTTAAGAGATACGACAGATGTCATGCTTGGTTTAACGTGGTTCTGGCGGAATGATACCCAACTAAGGTTTGGTTATGCGCATGAGCAAGGTGCCAACCAAGTCGTTGGTTACCAGCCATTATTTGCTGATTTAACGGGTCATAAATTTACCATTGGTTTTGGTGGAGATATGGCATCACTGCACTTAGACATGACGCTGACAGGTATGTTGTATAATGATTTAACTGCTACAGGTGCTTATGCGGGTACATATTCTGATTCGGGGTATAACTTTATGTTTTCCTTGAGTAAAAGGTTTTAAACATGGCTGCTGCATGAATATGGCATTGCCAGGGTTGCAGCTTTCAGATGTGCAAGTTCCATTTGCTCACCGCCTTAGGCCGAGTAAGCTTGAAGATGTTCAAGGGCAAATAGATTACACAGATCCCACGGGTTGGTTCGCTCATGCGCTGCAAGAGGGTAGGGCAATGTCATGTGTGTTTTGGGGGCCTCCGGGTGTTGGTAAAACGACACTTGCAAAGATGATGGCAGAACATGCTAATATGCCTTTTGCTCAATTATCAGCAGTTTCAGCAGGGAAAAAAGAAGTCCAAGATGTGGTTGCACAAGCCAAACAAACGGGAAAAACATACCTTTTGTTCTTGGATGAAATTCATCGATTTAATAAAGCACAGCAAGATGTTTTGTTACCCTACTTAGAAGATGGCACGCTTGTTTTAGTGGGTGCAACCACAGAAAACCCATCATTTACACTCAATAATGCTTTACTTTCCCGCTGTCGTGTGATTGTGCTTAAAGCACTGTCAGTAGATGCGGTGCGCACCATTTTAGAGCGCGGTGTATTGGTATTGCAGGATGATGCACCTTTGTTTTTTGTGGAAGATAGTGCCCTAAATTGGTTGGCTCAAGCTGCTGATGGTGATGCGCGTTATGCCTTAAATGCTTTGGAATCTATTTTTGATGCGGACAAGCAACAGACATGGGATTTGGAAGCAGTAGAAAAGCAGTGGCAACGTAAACAAGCCAAGTATGATAGAGATGGTGATAGCCATTATGATTTAATTTCTGCCTTACATAAATCAATTCGTAGCTCGGATGCAGATGCTGCAGTGTATTGGTTGGCGCGTATGCTAGAAGGCGGGGAAGAACCATTATATTTAGCACGCCGCCTGATTCGCATGGCAACCGAAGATATTGGTTTAGCAGATCCTAAAGCCCTCACCTTAGCTTTGAATGCACAACGTATGTTTGAAATTTTAGGCTCCCCTGAGGGGGAACAAGGTTTGTTTGAAGTGACCCTGTACTTGGCATTAGCGCCCAAAAGTAATGCGGCATACATGGCAGAAAAGGCAGCCCGTAGACTGGCTAAAGAAACACAACATTTGGATGCGCCTACCCACCTTAAAAATGCGCCAACCAAACTGATGAAAGATATTGGGCATGGTGATGGTTATCAATATGCTCACAATGAAAATGATGCAGTGGTCACACAAAAACATTTTCCTGATGATGTTGAAGAAGTGCGTTTATTTGAGCCAGTTGAACGGGGCTTTGAAAAAATACTAGCCGAGCGTAAAGCTTGGTTGCAGGCTAGGCGCGATGAAAAGCGTGAAGGAAAGGGAAACGAATAGATGTTAAAACAGACTTTGGCGATTGCAGCGGGTGCATCCATGGGTGCAGTTTGCCGTTGGTGGGTTGTGCTTTTGATGCAGCGTTGGTTTGGTACGCATTATCCTTGGGCAACGTTGCTGGTGAATGCATTGGGCAGCTTCGTACTTGGTTTCCTTGTGATTTGGTTTTTGGACAAAACGCATTTGAGTGATTTACTTCGCCTACTTTTAACTGTTGGTTTCTTAGGCTCGTTTACGACATTCTCTACATTTTCTGTAGAGACAGTACGTTTGATTGAACTTGGTTCTCTCACTGATAGTTTGATTCATACCATAGGTTCAGTGGTGCTTTGTATCGGCATGGCTTGGTTAGGTATGTTGTTGGCTAAAGCTTAGCCTTCCCTTTGCGTTGTACAGCTAACGCATGAAGTAGAATATTTTGTGTAGATAGCGGCACATCTTCTAAGACCAAAATAAACCCACGTGAGCCTAATGGGAACACAGCTGTTTTATCGACAGCAGGTGAAATGAAAGGGGATGCTTTTAATACATCCATACTGGCAGGTTCGGTAATCGGCTGAATGACTTCATTATTTTGTCCAGTTTGAGTGATAAAGGTAACTTTGATTTCGGGCGGGGGCAAAGGAATGCTTAATAGGTTGGATACTTCACCTTCGATAATCAAAACAAGGCTCCCATCCTCACGCTTTAACCATTGGCTATGCACCGAATTGAATTCAACTTGCCAATCACTATCCAATATAGGTGCATTGGTTTGCACTTGAAGTTGATAACCACGAAATACGCCATGGTGTGACCAAATATCCCAGTTGACCGTCAAACCCGTAGCCATGATGGTCATCAACAACAAACCCATCCACAAGCCAACCCGTTGCTTGTGTTTGTTCATTCCAGATTGAGCAAGGTCTTTGATGCCAAAGGTTGGCGCATGATCCTCTTGGGTTTGGAAAAATTGCGTAGTGGCATCACCTGCTACTACTTTGTTACCAAAGCTATCAAATTCAGTATTGCACTTATGGCATACCAAGACCGCATTCTTAACAACGGCATCAACTTGATATGAAGCAAAACACTCAGGGCAAATTACACGCATGTGCCAAGTCTGACAAAGATTAGCACGCTTGCCTACTGACAGCACGAACGCGTGCGGCTACCCTTAGCCCATGAGCGAAGATCAGACAATTATTCACATGAGTAACTTAATGATGCGGTATAAGACAGGTAAAGTGGCTTTATCGGGCATTAATATGGATATTCCACAAGGAAGTTTTGTGTATTTGATTGGTGAAAGTGGGGCTGGAAAATCTACTTTGATGAAGATGATGTATGGCGGTATTCGTCCAACATCAGGTCAGTTGGAAGTACAAAACACAAAGATACGGGATGCAAGCGGCACTCAAATTCGAGAGTTAAGGCAACGCACAGGTATTATTTTTCAAGGTAATCGTTTGCTAAACCCGCGCACTATTTTCGAAAATGTAGCTATGCCATTGCGTGTGCAAGGTTGGGATGCTGAGCGACTGTTACCGCGCGTAAAGAAAGTGTTATCTTTTGTCGGTTTGGAAGATCGCTTATGGTCATACCCCGAAACTTTGTCGGGTGGTGAGCAGCAGCGTGTGGCGATTGCGCGTGCGATGTTATCTAATCCTTCGCTTATTTTAGCTGATGAGCCAACAGGAAATCTTGATGATGATACAGCAAGACATGTGCTCGACTTACTGATGGCATTGAATAAATTGGGTACAACTGTGATTATGGCAACCCATGATTTACACCTTTTAACATCACACCCTGGTTTGGTGATTCAATTGCATCAAGGTGCACTAGTGACAGGGAAAAAGCATGAAGAAACCTAGCCGAAGTAATAGTAAACAGTTTGAGGCGCATCAATCATCCATGCGTTTACCTGGTGGCTGGCAACTGCCACCTTTTGGTGTACATCAAGTTCTAGCGTTGGTGATTGTTGCTGTGGCACTATGGTCTGTGGCTTTGATCTGGTTAACGCTTCAAGGTGGTGAGCAATGGGTTGGCTCATGGCAAGCACAAGTGAAAGTACATGTGTATGTGGATGAGAAGTATCAATCATCCGTTGCTCCGCTTCAAGAAAGCTTGAAAGATATTGAAGGCGTGGAAGATGTGCGTTTGGTTAGCGATGAGGAAGCGCGTATTTGGATGGAAGACTGGTTGGGTGGTGAAGGATTGGATGCGCAAAGCTTTACCAAGCATTTGCCTGCCAGTATTGAAGTTACACTGACTGAATCCAGAGGTGAAATGGTCTTGGATGATATTCGAGATGCAGCTTTGTCGCAGTCAGGCGAAGTGAATGAGGATGAATTACAGCTTGTGGCAGCAGGAGATGTGCTAGGCACCATTCGTAGTTTAGCGTGGTTTGCAACACTTATCCTTGCCTTAGCGATGGCACTGATTGTATCGAATACATTGCGTATGATTTTATTGGCAAGAGCCGATGAAGTGCACCTCATGCGACTCATGGGTGCAAAAGAATGGTTTGTGCGCTTACCCTTTATCCTAGAAGGCGTGTTGTTGGGATCAGGTGCAGGTTTTGCAGCATGGGTGTTGGAGTGGCCATTGATTTGGTTTACAGCTGATTGGCAAATGAACCTAGGCATTGACCTGAGTGGTTGGTCATTGTTTTTTCCCTTGTTGTTGGGGGGCGCATTGGTTGGAGGGCTAGGTGCAATCATTGCCACAGCCAATATTGTATCCCCAGAAACAGAAATCTGATTTTATTCGATGGTGATTAAGCAAAGATTTACCGACCTACCTTATGCCTTTTTGAGAACAGGGCTGTTGGTATATATTGGTTTGGAGCTTTTGGTTTCGCTTTGTATAACTTACCTGCCAGAAGTGGCGGGTATGGAACAAGGCATTGTTATTATCCTTCGTTTGCTTGAACTGATGGCTTTTTCTGCGCTTATTCACCATTATAAATTAAAGGTAAGTTTGGGCTTACAATGCCCAAGCTTGGATGCTATTAAAATTTTTGTTGCTGTGTCGATGGTATGTGTCGCGCTATTTTTAATTATTTATAGCCTGTACCCGTCTTCTTTTGCTTATGTGACATTACCAGTATGGTTATCAGGTGTTTCGGGTTTGCTCTTGATGGTGGTGCTTGCACCTTTGGTTGAAGAATTAATTTTCCGTGGTTTATTATACCGTATGTTGCGTGAGCGCTGGGGCATTGGCTTGTCGGTAGTGGTAAGTGCTGTATTTTTTTCATTAGTACACCATGGTTTACTGTTTTCCCCTCAACTTGTTGGCGGTATTATTTTTGCTGTTGCATATGAATGGAGCAAGTCACTGTGGGTAAGTATTGTTTTGCATATGGGTGCAAACAGTGCAGTTTATCTTTTGAGCGTGTTAGACTTTGCCAAGTAAGAAAAGGAGCGTGATTGATGGGTAAGAAAATGTTTTGGGCGATCATTGTTGGTGTGATTATTTTTGGTGTATTAGCAGCTACACGCAGCATTTGGCAGGATCCGATGAAGCAGGATTGGGCTGTAAATTATATTGAAAAAATAACAATCCTGCCTAAAGAAAAAAGCGATGCTTATGCACAATCATGCAGCGCGTGTCATATGCTTTATGCACCCGCAACACTTCCATCACGTTCTTGGGAAAAAATCATGCAAGGTTTAGCCGATCACTTTGGTGATAATGCAGAGATTGATGAAACAATAAGAACTGAAGTAACCGCATATTTGGTAGATAATGCAGCTGATCATGATGTGGAAAACTTATATGCCAAACCACTTCTAAATTTACTTGAATCGGATGAGCTTCCCCTTAGGATTAGTGATACTAAATATTTTAAAATTATGCATGATTTTGTGAAGCCTGATATGGTTGAAGGTAATCCCAAAGTTAAAACATTTGCCAGATGCGAAGCTTGTCATTATGAAGCTTTAGGAGGTCGTTTTAATCGCAAGGCTGTGATTATTCCAAACTATCATTTGGACAGAGTTGGTTTTTGGAAAAGAGGCGAGAAAAAAGTATTAAAAGAGCAACCTGTTAAACAAATTTTGGAATAAAAGGATTTGATAATGAACGTAAAATCGATGGTGCTGTTTATCATTGTATGGTTAGCTACTGCTACAACGGGTGTTGCAGAAGAGCGGGTACGTATTGATGTGCAAGCTAAAGAAAAGAGCGCAGTGTATGATAAAGAATGTGCATCATGTCATATGGCTTATGCACCAAGTATGCTACCAGCTCGATCTTGGAAGAAAATAATGTCTGACTTATCCAACCATTTTGGTGACAATGCTGAGGTTAGCAAAGAGGTAAAACAGCAAGTTACAGCCTATTTGGAACGCAATGCTGCCGAACATAATGATGGCCGCTATGCAAAATCAATGTTGGGCTTATTGGGTAAGCAAGAAACACCCTTACGTGTTAGTGGTACAACGTATTTTAAACTCATGCATGATTTGGTTAAGCCGCATATGGTTGCTATGAACGCAAAAGTAAAAACAATTGCACGTTGTAATGCCTGTCATCACCAAGCATTGCAAGGAAAGTTTAATCGAATGGATGCACGTATCCCTGATTTCTTTAAGCGTGGGAATCGTTTTGTTCCCGATAGGTTATACTAAATTTCGTTAAATAAAGGTCTTTAGAAAACGAATTCACGTTCCACTGTTACGCCCTCAATGGGTAATAACCGTGTTTCAGTGATACCTGTTTTGGAAATATTCATACCATCAACTTGGTAGTGTTCTAGCGTGACAATATCAGCGCCAACAAAGGCAATAATTTGCCCTTTCTCAGCCAGTAATGCTTGGATGTGAGCTGGTATTTTTTCAATGGATGCACCTATAATAATAACATCAAAGTCTTTACCCACGTTGGCATCGGAAACTGCATCAGCATTCATGGCATTGACATGAACAACCTTAGCTCTATCAATACCATTATCTTTCAAGTTCTGTTGAGCAAGGCTTACTAATGCTTCATGAATCTCACAGCTTACAACTGAGTCTGATAGTAGTGCCAATAGCGATGTTAGATATCCAGAGCCTGTACCAATTTCTAGCACACGCTCAGAACCTTGTAGATTAAGAGCTTGAAGAATTTGCGCTTCCTGTAAAGGGGTGAGCATTTCTTGTTTTTCAGGAAGTGGTACGGATCCTTCCATGTAGGCAAGGCTTTGCACATGTTCGGGCACATATTTTTCACGCGGTGAATCCATCAATAGATCAATCAAATTTGGTTCTAAAATTTTACAACAACGAATTTGATATTCAACCATATTGCGGCGTGCAGCGTATAGTGTATTTGCGTCCATAGGTGACCCCTCCCAATCTAACGAAGGGCAAGGATGCAGCATGATAGGCAATGATTCAAGCGTGTTTTATGATGAAGGTCGCATTTCTTTATGGTGTGGTTAGAATTCAGCTACAAATAAAAGTGAGGGGTGGATATGTTACTTGCCAGTGTAGTCGTCATCATCGGTATGTGCCTATTGGTTTGGAGTGCCGATAAGTTTGTTGATGGTGCTTCGGGTATTGCTAAAAACTTTCACGTTCCTCCCATCGTGATTGGACTGACTATTGTAAGTCTGTGTACATCATTGCCTGAAATGTTGGTCTCACTTTTAGCTGCGTTGGATGGTAATAATAATTTAGGTATTGGGAATGCTTTGGGTTCAAATATTGCCAATATTGGGCTAGTGCTTGGGGTAACAGCTTTGATAGCACCACTTGCTGTGCAGTCCAAGGTGCTTAAGCGAGAATTCCCCGTATTATTAGGCATCATGGGTTTAGCGGCTGTTTTGATGATGGATGGTATTTTATCGCAGATGGATGGTTTTATTCTTTTGCTAGCTTTGGTTTTATTGGTGCTTTGGTTGCTTCGCTTAGGTCTTCAAGAGCGCAATGCTGTTTTGGAAGCAGAATTCGAAGATAAGATTTGTGTGAATGCCAGTATGAAATCATCTGTTATATGGTTTATGATCGGTTTAATTGTGTTGTTGGCTAGCTCAAAGATGGTGGTGTGGGGAGCGGTAAATATTGCAACTTTACTGGGTGTGAGTGACTTGGTGATTGGGTTAACTATTGTTGCGATTGGTACAAGTTTACCAGAATTGGTTGCATCTATTGTGAGCGTACTTAAAAATGAAGCAGAGCTTGCGATTGGTAACGTGATTGGCTCCAATATGTTTAATATTCTTGCGGTATTATCGATGCCTGCTTTGGTAGCACCAGGTACCTTTGACGTAAACACTTGGACACGAGATATGCCTGTGATGTTTATTTTTACCGCTGTGCTATTGGCTGTTATGTATGGTGTTCGGGGTGCGGGACGTATAAGTCGAATTGAAGGGGGGCTGTTGCTTTCGGGTTATTTGGGTTATCTATATATGCTGTATCTTCAGGCGTAATTTTCTATTTTGTTATGACCAGGTGTCCTTAATTAGAATTTCGCATGTATCATCACCTTCAACATGTTTGATGTTTCTCATCAAATCAAAGGTTTCATAGACTTGTTTTTTCTGAATTTCTTTAAGAATATTTCTAATAGGTTCACTGCCTGCGTAAAATGTTTCGTAATCTGTGCTTTCTAGCTTCATAACAATGCAATCGGTAACTGCACGAACTGAGGCAGTACGCCGCTTATTCGCAATAATAGCTGTTTCACCAACAATACCACAAGTTTCAACCGTTTTGATCAATCGGTCTGTACCGGCAACATCCATGCAGACAGACAGTTTACCGCAGCGTACAAGGTAAAGGTCTAAAGATTTATCATTTTGCTTGAATAAGGTTTGCCCAGCTTTAACTTTATATGGTTTCATTTTTGTGGCAATCCATTCACGGCAATGGGCACGAACACCTTCAAACAAAGGAGTCAGTGCCAGTTGTTTTACCAACATTCGATTGCGGTATAACTTTTCAATCTTTTGGTTAAATGATGGAAGTTCTGTCTTGAATCTATCCAAAAGATGGTAGGGAAGTTCAAACACTTCAGTATCACCTTTGGCAATCATTTCAGCAGTGCGGAGACCACCAGTGAAGTATGCTGTTTCGCCACAAATGCCATTCTCATCCACCTCGCCTAAATAAGTACGCTTATTGTTTAGCCTTAAATAACCAGAAACAGCACCGCTTATCACGATGTACAATGAAGAAGCCTCTTCTCCCATTTTTGTAATAACATGCCCATCCTTGAATTTATGGAAAGTTAAGTTTTTAAGTAAGTCATCAAAATGTGAACTATCAAACGTTTTAAAAAAGTCATTGGCGAGAAGTTTTCCGCCTGCTATGTCAGCATCGTCCACCAAGATGGATGGAGGGTTGTCTTCATTGGCACCATGCTGCAAGCATAAATCATAAATACGTTTTGGATTACTTTTGTCTTCAGGTTGCAAATGGCTATACATGCGCAAGGCTGCTACAGATTTTGATGTTTCCATACTATTTGCATACCGTTCTGCTGTGATAAGAAACCAGCGAGAAGCTGCATCTGGAGCTTTAGCCTTTTGATAACCTTTTGCGGCCTGTAGGGCTAGGCTAGCATTCTTTTCAATGACAAGCGCTAAGGCTGCATAGTGGGCGGCGGCATCTCGTTGTTTATTCTTTGTTTGGAGCTTGTTTATGTTGGCTAGAAATTTAATGGCAGCAGTGTCTGTAAGCGTACGAACAGCGGACTTTTTTAATGCCTGAACAAGTTGCTTCTCTAGTTTTTTCTCTTCTGGCACAAGCTCTCCTTTTGGGGGCATCAAACGTCCACATACTCAATCCTGACGATAATAAGTCACGAATACAATTAATTCTAGGCTATTAGTTCATGAATGACTAGGTTTCTTAAGAAGATGAGACAGGAAAACATTGTATTGATCACTCTAAATGCGCGTTATGTGCATAGCTCTATTGGTTTGCGCTATTTATATGCCAATATGCAGGAGCTACAAAAGGTCACATCCATCCAAGAGTTTACGATTAATGACCAAATTCAAGATGTTGCTGAGCAGATACTTGCGCAAAAGCCAAGTATCATTGGTTTGGGTGTGTATATTTGGAATGTTCAACAGTGTGCAGAGCTTGTACATACGCTCAAAAAGGTATCACCCAACACCATTATCATCCTTGGTGGTCCTGAAGTAAGTTATTCGCCCATGCGTGTCAAATTTGATGGGGCTGATTATATCGTACAAGGTGAAGGTGACTTGGCTTTTTACCAGTTGGTCAAAGCTATTCAAAGTGATCTAGCGCCTACGGAGCATTTGATTAAAGCAGCATTGCCTGCGATTGAAGATATTGTGATGCCCTATGATTATTATACGGTTGAGGATGTGGCAAACCGTTATATTTATGTGGAAGCTTCTCGTGGCTGCCCGTTTCAATGTGAGTTTTGCTTATCGTCTTTGGATGAGAAAGTACGCAATTTTGATGCTGAACACTTTTTAAGTGCTTTAGAAAAGTTGTGGCAACGCGGCGTGCGAAACTTTAAATTCATTGACCGTACATTTAATTTGAATATTAAATTTGCAACCAAGCTGTTGGATTTCTTTTTATCAAAGAATGAAACGTATTTTGTTCACTTTGAAGTTATTC
This sequence comes from Ghiorsea sp., assembly GCA_027055255.1. GTDB lineage: Bacteria > Pseudomonadota > Zetaproteobacteria > Mariprofundales > Mariprofundaceae > Ghiorsea. Next base: position 3,560 of record JALUNK010000111.1, on the reverse strand, counting down.
CAGACCATTTCCCTGAGGCTCTGCGTCAGCGGATGAGCCAGTTTAAACCAGCTTCATTACAATTAGAGATTGGCATTCAAACGCTGAACTTAGATGTGGCAAAACGCATTCAGCGTAACCTTAAGATGGATAAGATTGAACAAAATATTGCTTTTTTAGAGCATAAAACTTCAGCACATATGCATTTGGATTTGATTGTTGGTCTACCAGGGGAGACGCTTCAAAGTTTTGGGCAGGGGTTAAATAAGCTCGTATCCATGTCGGCTGCGGAAATACAAATTGGTATTCTTAAAAAATTGGCAGGCACAACGTTAGAAAGACATGATGATGTGTATGGCATGGTCTACTCTGATGTGCCACCTTATGATATTTTACAGAATAAGCAGCTTAGTTTTGAAGATATTCAAAAGATGAAGCGGTTCGCACGCTTTTGGAACTTGTATTATAATAGCGGGAATTTTAAACAGAGCGTTCCGCAGCTTTGGCTTCAAGATGGTGATGTATTTACACATTTTTTTGCTTTTTCATTGTGGGTGTATGCGCAATCCAATAGCACTTGGAAAATATCACTGGAAAGGTTAGCTAAGTTTTTATTTGATTATCGTGTCCAAGTGCAAGGTGCTGAGGAAGAAGAGGTTGCTCTTTTGTTATTAAAAGACTTATTAAAACTTGAAGGTCGAAAGGTTCCCAACTTTCTTAAACCTTTTGCCTATGCTGAAACAGGTAAAAAAGTCTTTTTAGACCAGCAAAAAAATACGGTGGTTCAGGGGCAGAATAAGAGGCAGCAGAAGCGGTTGAGTTAATGCTTTGCATATTATTGTCTGTCCTAGTTGGATTGCTGCTATAAGATTAGTCCACCATGGTCGAAATGACAGGTTAAAGCGTTATTTCACCTGTGCTTGGTAGGTTAAGAAATATTGCCCTGAAGCTGGCATGGTTCCCGTTAATGGTAGTCTGAAGTTTGTAATGTTGGGGTCAAAAGTACATACGCCACCACCCAAAGCTGGAGGGACATAGGCAAAGGTTGTGCCACCATCATTAGAAAATAAAGGTGCGCCAATGGTTAGTGCTGATGTGGGCACGCCATCCGTGAATGTAATGGTATGTGGTGTTGGTTGAGCCACTGTTGCTGGCATACAGTCAACACCGAAGGCTGTGTATGGACTCAACCTATCATCTTGGCTAACACTGATTGCAGCGCCAGTTCCTGTATTGTTCACCTGAACTGTATAATTAATAACAGCACCAGGGTTAGCTGTTGCAGCACCTGCAGATTTAAGTACGGTAAGACTGGGCAAATGGATAATATTGGTGACATCGCTTGCCGTGTTATTGAGTACAAGGTTATCAACCAATGAACCTGATACCGTTGCCGTGTTGGTTACCGTGCCTATGGCTGGTGCATTGACGGTTAAAGTGATAGGAGGTAAAGAGCTTCCTTTCACAAGCGGCCCAGGATGCGAACAGCTTAATGTGCCAGCAAATGAACATGTCCAACCTGTTCCTGATGCAGCTACATAGTTTAGACCCGCAGGCAAGGTGTCAACCACAGTGATAGGGCCTGGTTCATCAAGCAAGCTGGTACCTGTGCCAACATTACTTGCAGTAAGTGTATAGTTATTGGGAACACCCACACCAAAATTACCAACATGCGTTTTGGAAATAGCTAAATCAGCGAAAGGAGCATTTTCAACAACGATCATTTCGGAACTTAAAATCACCAAGTCTGCCCCTGAACTGTATTCAGTGGTTAAGCTGGTTTGCCCCGGAGTCAGTTGTGCAGATATATCGTAGTGGTCAACGTCCACCCCCCAAGGGGCAGGAGGAGCACCCACACTTGACGTGGAGCTTGGGATTACCAGTGGAAATGTCGGGCTGGTGGTATTCACAGTGCCATTGAATTGATTGGGTAGGAAAGTAGCGGAATCTATAAGAGGGTTCAGAGGGCCTGAAAGTGGAACTGTCGGGGTTGGTGATGGAAAGACATTGATTTTTAAATTTTCGTTGAAGGTAATGGTTCCTGAATTAAATTCATCACCTTCCCATGTGGTGACCACCAGTTTACCTTTTGGTATAGTGGGAGTTGTAAAACCATTAGGTGTAATCAATATATTCCAATCGCGATATATTTCAAAGCCATCATAAAGCTTAATTACACGAAAAGGTTCTGCAGGATTTTTATAAATTACATGAAGTGCCCAGCCTGCAAGGACAGCTTTTGCAATGCAATGATTTCCTCTTGTGTTTACTGTGAGTCCACCGAATGTATAAGGGGCATTCCCTGCGGCTGCAACTAGTGTAGTAACATTGGCATACCCACCGAAGAAATTAAACACATGTGAACCTCCTTGAAAAAATGTGTTTGAAAGGAGGAAGCTATGCTCCATGTTTTTTATAGATGTTATAGCTTGTCCATTAAGAGTGACAATATAATCAGGTGCTGTAGACGTTGATGCTTGCCAAATTGGATCAGCTCCAGGAGGAATTGTGTTGTAATTGAGAGGGATGGCAGGGTCTGGATCGTAATCGCCAGCCCAGTATAAGAAGGCCTTCAACACAGTTGAACCAGCAGGTAGACCTAAGTTTACAGTGTCCAGTGGGTTTCGCATAGCCTGCCCCAAGTTGGCAGTCGAAGTAAGATTCACATTGCACGGATCATTATAGTTGGCTAAAGTCCTAGTATATGGATCCTTGGCTACCCTTAGGCTACCTCCAATACTGAGTGAATTGATATGACCTGATTTTTCGTACCATAATGCACTTGTGTTTAATGGGTTCGTAGCACCAGGCGTAGCAGCTGCCCATACAGCATTTGGAGCCATAAAGTAGAACACCAAAACGAAATATTTAAATGAATGCATTTAAGTTATGAGTTTGGGCGACAAGATATACTTAAATGCCTAGAGAACCTGTGCCAGAAGCTACACACCCGTTGTCCACAACGCCATCACAGTCTTCATCTATGTTATTACCTGCTCCAGATGCGCCGCATAGTTCAGGTGTAGGTACTACCTCACCTAGGCAAGGACCAAATGCACCAGTATTAAACATGCGAACACCAGAACGACATGCGCCAATGTTTAGAGTATTAAAAGCAAAGGGATCGGTATAACAAGCAATAATGTCACCGTTATTGAATACAATTGCACCTGAAGGGCCTTGTGGACCAGCAGGACCTTGCGGGCCAGTTGCTCCATTAAGACCGTCCGTACCATTTGTTCCTGCAGCGCCAGTCAGACCGATTGGACCTTGAGCGCCAGCAGGACCTTGTGCGCCAGTCGCACCAGTTAAACCGATTGGACCTTGAGCGCCAGTAGCACCAGTCGCTCCATCAACACCGTTTGTTCCAGCAGGACCTTGCGGGCCAGTTGCACCAGTTAAGCCGACCGGACCTTGAGCGCCAACTGCACCGTCAGCACCATTTGTTCCGTTGATACCATCAATGCCGTTTGTGCCAGCAGCACCTGTTGCGCCAGTTAAACCGATTGGACCTTGAGGGCCAACTGCACCGTCAGCACCATTTAATCCATCAATACCATTTGTTCCAGCAGGACCTTGTG
>JALUNK010000110.1 GCA_027055255.1 Ghiorsea sp. | reverse complement strand
CTTTCCCAGACTCTGCTTGCAATTCCGATTCATGTTCCAATCGATACAAATGCTCACGCGCACTTTTCACCACGTCTCTTGGCAAACCTGCCAACTGCGCCACAGCAATACCGTATGACCTATCTGCTGCATCTTCAATCACCTGATGCATAAAAATCACTTCACCTTTCCACTCACGAACCGTCACCGATGCATTAAAAGCATTCTTATATGTTTCAGGTAAATCTGTCAGCTCATGGTAATGGGTGGCAAACAAAGTGAGCACATCTTTGGCATCAATCAATCGCTCTGCCACTGCCCAAGCAATAGCTAAGCCATCCCAAGTGCTTGTGCCTCGTCCAATCTCATCCACAATCACCAAAGAGCGTGGCTCTAAATGATTAAGGATCGCGGCTGTCTCCATCATTTCCACCATAAAAGTAGAACGTCCAGAAGTGAGTTCATCACCTGCGCCAACTCGCGTAAACAAACGCTTGGTTAGTGGAATGCGTGCAGCTTCAGCAGGTACAAAACAACCCACATGCGATAGCCATACAATCCACGCTACTTGCCGCATATATGTGGATTTACCACCCATATTCGGGCCAGTCAGCAACATAAATTGCCGCTTCTTCATATCCATGTGCGTATCATTGGCAACAAATGGCGCATCGTCCAAAAATTGCTCCACCACAGGATGGCGACCACCTTCAATTTTCAAAGCCCGCCCGTTGTGCACTTCAGGACAAATGTATTGGTGGCGCAAAGCAAGTTCAGCGAAACAAGTGAACACATCCAAACTTGCAACCGCTAATGCTGCTGCCTGAATCGCTGATGTTTGTTTGCTAATACTTTGTTGCAGTTCAGCCACCAACATCTCTTCACGCTGCATAGCTGCATCTTTGGCGCCCAGAATTTCTGCTTCAAAGGTATGTAATTCATCGGTGATAAATCGCTCAGCATTCACTAAAGTCTGTTTGCGCACATATTCAGGTGGGGCAGATGCAGCTTGAGCTTTGGATATTTCAATAAAATAACCAAATACTTTATTGTATTTCACTCGCAAATTCGCCAAACCTGTACGCTCTCGCTCCTTAGCCTCATAAGCTTTGAGCCAATCATCAGCATCGCCTGCCAAAGTTCGTAATCTATCCAGCTCCGAGTCAAAACCTTCTCGAATCACCCCACCATCGCGAAATAATCCAGGTGGCAAATCCACCAAGGCAGATGATAACCTCTCACCCAAATCTTCCAAACCTAACATGGCACCTTGCATGGGTTTAAACAAACCTTCTCTGCCCTGCAAGGCATCAATCAACGTTGGAAGCGCAAGAATACTATCGGTAAGCCCTCTATAATCGCGTGGAGCAGCGCGCAAGAGCACAATACGCGTCAACATGCGCTCCATGTCACGAATCTGTTTTAAAGCAGACTGCACAGCTTCTCTAGTTTCTACATCATCGAACAAGCTTTGCACAGCTTGTTGACGCTGTTTGATAGGGTCTAAATCAGTCAGTGGTGCATCCACCCAATCCCGCAACAAACGAGCACCCATTGGCGTGTTTGTTTTATCCAACACTGAAATCAGGCTACCTTTAGTCTCACCTGTCATGGTGTAATGCACTTCAAGATTACGCCTTGAGCGCATATCAATGCTCATACCTTGCTGCTGTTCTTTAAAGACTGGTAAACTTAAATGCGACACACTGCATTTTTGCGTCTGCTCAACATAAACCAAGACTGTAGCAATCCCCTTAGCCACACCCTGATGCCCTTCTAAGCCAAGCGAAGACCAGTCCCCTAAACCAAAATATTGTGCCAGTTTTTCTTGAGCAACTTCTACGGAAAAAGCCCAGTCGCCCACTTCCCATGTTTTGATGCTCAAGCCTTCTGGAAGCTCTGTATCCCTTGGAATGAGAAGCTCTGCTGGGTTTAACACACTTAAATATTCTTCTAAGGTTTGCCCAAAATTCAAACTTCCTTCGACAAGCTTCCACTGCCCAGAAGCCATATCCAATGATGCAACCGACCAGTTTATTTTTTCTAAATATAATGCTGCCAAAGGTGCGGAAGATTCTTTTTCAAGCAAGGATGATTCTGTAATCGTACCCGGCGTAACAATCCTAACCACTTCACGTTTCACAGGACCTTTACTTGCACCAGGTGCTTCCATCTGGTCACAAATCGCTACCCTGCATCCTGCTGCAACAAGTTTAGCTAAATAACCTTCTGCTTGATGCCAAGGCACACCAGCCATGGGAATATCATCACCATTGGCTTTCCCGCGCTTGGTCAGTGTAATGTTAAGGATTTTTGAAGCTTCGATAGCATCATCAAAAAACATTTCATAAAAGTCACCCATGCGATAAAAAAGCAAGCAATCTGCATGCTCTGCTTTAATTTTTAAATACTGTTGCATCATGGGTGTATGTTCAGTTTTTTTCTTTGTTGCCATAGCGTAAACCTAACGTCGTGAATTAAAAAGCCTACCCATTGTTGAGCTTCTTATTTTTTTACTTACACTGCCAAATCTTCAAAGGAGTTGATATGCAAGAGCTTGAAAAGGATAAAAATACAGAACGCTTTTATAAGATTAGTTATTTTTTGATTCCTGTACCTATGATTGCCTTCGGAATTGTTGCAATTTATATGAGCACGACAGCCGATACACATATCGATACTTTTTGTACTATTTCAACACAAGCCAGTGATTATAAAAAAGAGCCTTTGCAACGGGAAGATTTTAAATTGCTTGAGGAAATGACCTTGGACTATTGCAAAAAAAATGATGCTAATATCGATCAGGGTGACGGTCGCGAGCAAGGGCGCGTTCGCTGGTTTGAGTGCCGTGGGACAAGCTGTGGCCCCGGATGGCAAAACTTTCTCGTTGAACAGTAACTTTAGCTTAAAGTCTTTTATTTATTCTTCTTAGTACCACCAAAACTAAGCCAATACACACCAATTAAGACAGTTGGTGTCCAGATAAATATACGATGTATGATATAACTAGGCCATTCAATACCAAAGATTGAATCAATGGCAAACAAGAGAAGCCAAATCATCAAGAGCCCTATCAGTGTTGCCTTCAATGTGGTCAAATTCATAACCAGCTCCCTACATTAGATATCAAAAAAAAGGCGACCAATATGGTCGCCTTTTATATTTACAAACTAAACCTTATTCAGGTTCAGCATCCATGCCGCCACCCATTTGGTGTACACGAACAGCTAAAATCTTGATTGTTGTTTCATCAAGACGACCGCCCCATGTAGGCATAGTACCTTTACGTCCGTTGGTAATGGTTTCTTTAATCGTAGCTAAATCGCCACCAAAACGCCAAATACCATCAGTGAAGTTTACTGCGCCTGTATCAAAGTCGCCGTTTTTCATCGAACCTTGACCATTTGCCTGATGGCAACCAGCACAAGTTTCTTGGAAAAGGTCATTTGCAGCTGCAAATCTATCAGCACCTTTGGTCAACACGCCGTCTTCATCAAGTTCAGCATCACCAGTTGATAAGCCATTTTTGATGAAATCAGCAAGTTTATCAATATCAGATGAAGTTAACTCATCATTGCCACCCTTAGGAGGCATTTCAGCTTGACGGCCATCTGTAATCGTTTCAACGATTTTTGCAGGCCAACCACCAAACAACCAATCATCATCCGTTAAGTTTGGAAATGATTCGCCAGGATGGCTTTTATTCAAGTTGCCCTGTCCACCAGAACCATGACATGCTGCGCAGTTATCACCAAACAACACCACGGAACGACCCAATGCGAATTGACGCATATTGTCATCAGCAAGAATGTCTTCAACAGACATGCTTGCAAGCTTCGCCATATTGTCAGCACGAACGCCTTCAATTTCAGCTACGTCATCACGCATTTCATTGATTGCTGTCCATGCATCCAAAAATTTACGGTCGCCAGCTTTAATCGTAAGCTCATTAAAACCTTTGGCTTCTAGCGCATCAATTTCAGACTGCGTCCAGTTTTCACCTTGGTAGAATGGATTACCATTCACCAAAGACATAATGCCTTTCGAGTGTCCGTGAACAAACATTTCTGTTCCCGTAATACTGTTAATAGCACCTTGCATCTTAAGGTTTAGCGGTGTTGATGGATAAATGATGTAATAAGCTGTTACAAAAGTAAGACCCGCATAGAATCCCCAAGCCCACCACGTTGGTGGTTTATTGGTTAACTCTCTAATGCCGTCCCACTCATGGCCTGTGCTGCCATCATTTGGAGCGTTATGATCACTCATGTTTTCCCTCCTCGGAAATATTTTCATTATCTTCATCGAAAATAATGTTTTTTTGATTTGAATATTCTTCATCCTTTTTACGGAAGAAAGCCACGTAGGCAATCGCCGTAAAAAGGCAGATAAGAATGGTTAATGTACCAAAGCTCACGTATTACTCGCGGTAAGGTTGGCCGAATTTATCATGATAATAATCGACACCTTCTTCGAAGTGAACATGTGTACCAAGCTGTTGCAAGTATGCAATCAATGCATCCATTTCAGTGACATCAGAAGCATCACCATCAAATGCACGTACATTAAGCTCTGTTGGTTCAAATGAATCAGTCCATTGAATCACTTTACCATCATGCTCCCAAGTTTTACGTTCATACCTAGCGCGAAGGTCATCTTCACCATCGCCATCATCAACGCCAGCTTGGGCTTTCAAATCAGCTTCCCAGTTTGCAATATCATCAGTGCTATAAGGCACATTCATCATTGCTAACACTTCCATCCGCTTTTTGGTTAAGTTGGTTTTCAACTTCGTTTCTTCCAAGAAGAAATAGTTTGGCATCACTGATTCAGGAACAACTGAACGTGGATGACGCAAATGTTGAATATGCCATGCATCGGTATATTTTTTACCTAAGCGTGCCAAGTCAGGACCAGTACGTTTTGAACCCCAAGCGTAGTTATGGTCGAAACCAGACTCAATCGCTAGGGAGAAGTGACCAAAACGTTCTTTTTCATCACGGAAAGGACGAATCATTTGTGAATGGCATAAGAAGCAACCTTCACGACGGAAAATAGCGAAACCTTCAAGCTCCAGCGGCGTCAATGGACGCACACCTTCAACGTTAGGCTCAGAATCTTCAAGGTGATATGCAGGAACAATTTCCACAATACCACCTACAGCTACCAAGATAGCTACGAAGACTGCTAAAATAGGCAAGTTTGATTCGATGGTATCATGAGGGATACCGCGAATCATTCCACCTTCTTTTTTGTATTCAGACATCGTATTCTCCTTATGCTCTAGCTTCAGCTGTAAGCGTCACATTTGTGCCCGCTTTCACTGCGCTAATAGTTTTTAGTGTGTTATACAACATGATACAGAAACCACAGAATACTAAGAACCCACCAGTTGCACGTAATGCATAGAAAGGATGCATAGCTGCTACAGAGTCAGCAAAGGTATAAACCAAGTTACCGTACTCATCAAATGCACGCCACATCAAACCTTGCAATACACCAGAACCCCACATTGCTGTGATATAGAAAATGGCACCTGTTAAATGAACCCAGAAATGCGTGTTTACAAGTTTTGCAGACCACATTTCAGTATTCCACATACGTGTAATCATGTGATACATTGCACCAATCGCAATCATTGCGTTCCAGCCCAAAGCTCCTGAGTGCACATGACCAACTGTCCAGTCAGTATAATGAGAAAGAGCATTCACAGATTTAGTACCCATCAATGGGCCTTCAAATGTAGACATACCGTAGAATGCAAGTGCAACAACCATGAAGCGCATCACAGGATCTGTACGAATTTTGTCCCAAGCACCAGACATAGTCATCATACCGTTAATCATACCGCCCCATGATGGGAAGATAAGCGCGATAGACATACCAGCACCAAGTGAAAGTGTCCAGTCAGGAATTGCAGTGTAATGAAGGTGATGTGCACCAACCCATACATACAAGAAAGTTAACGACCAGAAATGCAATACAGATAAACGATAAGAATAAATAGGACGGTTTGCATGTTTTGGTACGAAATAATACATCACACCAATGAAACCAGCAGTTAAGAAGAAACCAACTGCATTATGTCCCCACCACCATTGTGTCATCGCATCATGAATACCTGCATATGCAGAGTATGAGAATGTGAAGTCAACAGGAATGCAAAGACCATTAAATACGAAAATGTATGTTACCATAAACAACATGGTCATAAAGAACCAAAGGCCAACATAAATATGTGACATCTTACGCCTAGCGATTGTGCCCAAGAAAGAAATTGTCATGCAAACCCATGAAACAGCCATAATAAGGTCAATCCACCATTCTGGCTCATGATATTCTTTAGACTGTGTCATGCCCAATGGCAAAGTAGCCCAAATGCAAAGCATTGCAATCAACCATGTAAACACAGCAGTCCAAGCAACTTTTTCAAAAGCAACACGTGCATGCGTTGCATGTTGAACCATATAAAAGCCTGCACCATAGAGCAGGAAGCCACCAAAACCAAAAATCACTGTGTTGGTATGCACTGGACGCAAACGACCAAAGCTTACTTCAGCCACATCAAAATTCAAAAACGGCCAAGCCAATTCGGATGCAACCCACGTTCCAATAAACGTGCCCACCACACCCATCATAATACCTACGATAACGCAAAACTTAACGATATCGTAATTATATTCGTCTTTTTCAGCTACAGAACTCACGAGTTAGTTCCTCCCTTCTTTTCTTTTTCCAACCTTTCTTGTTCAGCTTTTTTCAATGCTACGCGAATAGCAAAGATAACCATGCAAAATGCAAACAGCACAGTAAAAACTGACCAGAACACTACTGGGTCATTGAATATCCATGCATCAGCATTGAACATGACATGACTAGGTTTTTCTATTTCGTTCATACCTCAACTCCTTTTAATATTTTATTCATTTAACTCTTATTAAGATTAAATTGCGCCTGTAATCATTGATGTGATGGCAACGATAGCTACAAACGTAAAATAATAAACAAACCCTAAGATAAATGGCATATTATCCCTCCTGTTTCTCCATTCGAGAATTTTTTACTAGGCGGAACTTTAAAACCATTAAAATATTTTAACAAGCATTATTTTCCCTACATTGAATATGGTTTTATACTTGGACTTATGGAAATAGATTCGATACGATTTTGCGCATCCATAATTTAAATAGAAAAACAACCTATTAGATGGTAACAATCGTCACACTATGCTAAAGGAAGGATTTGTATTATGTCAGAGACACAAACTAAAAAATCAGATTACCTGATTGAACACGCAGATTATACACATTGGGACATCAATTCAGGTGATGCTTCGGTATATGCTCGCCGTATACCTGGACGTTTCCGGAATATTAAGTGGGCCATCATGGCAACACTCTTAATACCCTTTTTCATTCTTCCGTATTTCACTTGGAATGGCAGACAGGCTATTTATTTCGACATCCCCGCCCGAAAATTTTATTTGTTTGATATCACCATTTGGCCACAGGACTTACTTATCCTCGCCTTGCTTATGTTATTTGCTTTTATTCTTCTTTTTTCTATGACTGCCATTGCCGGACGTATCTTTTGCGGAACCATGTGCCCTCAAACCATGTGGACTGATTTAATGACACTTACAGAGCGCTGGGCTGAAGGCTCAGCTCGACAGCGCATAAAGCTGGATGCCATGCCATGGAACGCTGAAAAAATTCGTAAAAAAGCATTCAAACATTTGATGTGGATATTCATTTGCACGGTCACATCTGTAACCTTTCTTGGTTATTTTTCTGGTATAGACAACGCATGGTCCAAACTATTTACCTTAGACTACAATGTTTATGAATGGGTATCATTTGGATTTGTTTTCTTCCTGTTCTATATCAACACAGGTTTTGTCCGTGAGCAAATTTGCAATTGGGTCTGCCCGTATGCTCGCATTCAAGCCGTGATGACAGACAAGGATACGGTCACAACCACCTACAACTATCACCGTGGCGAGCCGCGCGGACGCGTTAAAAAAGGTCAAGACAATAGTGACAAGGGCGACTGTGTAGATTGCAACTTATGCGTTTCGGTATGCCCAACAGGTGTAGACATTCGCGAAGGTAGTCAGATTGGCTGCATTAACTGTGGTATATGCATTGATGCTTGTGATGATATCATGACCAAAGTGGGTCGCGAAAAAGGTTTAATTCGCTTTATGTCCTACCATGAGTTGGAAAACAACCTTGAGGCAGGCAAACGTTTTTTACGCCCCCGCCCCATGATTTATATGTTAGCGACAACAATTACCTTTGTTGGCATCATGTATACATTATTCTTCAAAACAGATTTAGATATGAATGTAAACCATGAACGTAGCCCAACATATACAGTGATGTCTGACCGTAGTATTCAGAACATGTACCATGCAATTATTTTGAACAAAACGGAAGCTGCAGCTGACTTTACATTGAAGGCAACAGGCATTGATGGCATCACCACCAACTATGACAACAAGGTACTTAAACTGACGAGTGGGCAAGCTAAAAAAATTGACTTGCTGATTAAAGTTCCGCAAAAGAATTTAAGCAGCGGACGCCAACCCATTACACTTAAATTAGAATCCTTGGGTAACCCTGAGCTTTCTAAAACCTATGAATCAATGTTCTTTGGACCAGGAAATTAAACAATGAATAAACCCAATAAGAAAAACAATGCTTTTCGTAGCCCTTACGTGTGGTCGGTATTGGCACTTTTTGCCATTGTATTCACTGTAAACTATGGTTTCATCACTGTAGCACTTGATACCAGCCCGGGTTTAGTTACTGAAAAATACTACAAATATGGCCTACAACAGAATAAATTTGATCGTCAGTATCGAACCCAAGCAGAGCGTGGCTGGAATGTTGATTTACAAATTGACGATGCCATCCAAGCCAACCAACCCAGTCTAATCACCTTGGTTGTCACTGATAAATATGCACAACCCGTAAGTCATGGTCATGCTGAACTAAGAGCATATCGCCCCAGTGATGCCAAGGCTGATGTGCTCCTTAGACTTGAAGAAACAAATAAAAATGGTGTTTATCAAGCAGAACTCACCTTGCCAACGCCTGGCATTTGGGATATGAATCTACTTTTTGCCAAGGATGAAAACAAACATATGTTAAACCAGCGTATGGTGATTCATGGTACGAGCAATGAAGAACCTTCAACACTTGAAAGAATTGTCAATTTCATCACCCTATAAACTTTAATACTTGTGAATACATCTCACCCAATAGGCGCACTTGTAGATACTTGTTTTCATTGTGGTTTAAAGCTGACCAAACAAAATATTATTCACGCAGATATTCAAGGCGAAGCACATGATTTTTGTTGCAATGGTTGCGCTCAAGTTTGCGCTATTATTCATAATTCTGGACTGGATTCATTTTATAAGTTTGCCCCAGAGTCGCGTGATTGGAATACCCCCGAACAAGCACCCGAAGATGCCAAGCTCTTCGATAGCTTAGAACTTCAAGCTGACTTTGTTCGTCAGCGCCCTGATGGCACCTATCAAGCCGATTTGTTAATTGAAGGCATCCATTGTCCTGCTTGCGTTTGGTTAATCGAGCAGGCATTACAGCAACTTCATGGCGTAAGCTTTGCTGAAGTTAGCCTTACGCGCCGCCGCTTACGCTTGCGCTGGAACCCTGACAAAGTATTATTATCTGAAGCTATTCTTGCCATCGGTCGCCTTGGTTACCAAGCTATTCCCTATGAAGAAGACTTAGAACAGCAAGCCAATAAAACAAGAAGGCAAGATTTACTTTTCCGCATGGCATTTGCAGGTTTT
>JALUNK010000109.1 GCA_027055255.1 Ghiorsea sp. | reverse complement strand
AAGATATTGAGAAAAGAGTGCAGCAATTGTCTGGTGGTGAGAAAGGGCGCATGTTGTTTGGCAAATTTATGTTTCAAAACCCCAATGTGTTGTTGCTTGATGAGCCGACCAACCACATGGACATGGAGTTTATTGAATCCCTAAACTCAGCCTTAGAGTGTTACGAAGGCACGTTGATTTTTGTGTCTCACGATAGGGAATTTGTATCATCATTGGCAACACGAATCATCGAAATTACAGAAGATGGGATTACAGACTATCATGGGACGTATGAAGAATATCTTAAATCTCAAGGCGTTTCTTGAGTTTAAAACCATCACTATCGTTGTTGCGCGTTTTGCAGGTAGTCAAAAGCTACCTGCTTCATCTTGCGCCGTGATAGCAAAGCTTTTAATTCTCAAGGGATGGAAATTTTGAATTTCATGTTGCCTGAGTTAGGTTAAAGAAAACCTCTTATGAAAAGTGCTATGGCGAAACACATTTTGCTGAAAACCAAACCTGAAGCGGAATCGATTAAAGATAAGCTGGAGAAGGGTGCGGATTTTGCCAAGTTGGCGCGAAAATTTTCAACCTGCCCTACCAAGAAACGTGGTGGTGATTTAGGTGAAATATTTAAAGGCCAATTGGTCAAACCTGTTGAGTCGGTGATTTTTAAACAATCCTTGCATCAAGTGCATGGCCCCATCAAGTCCAAATTCGGATTTCACCTGATAGTGATTTACTTTAGAGACTGATTTCTTAGATTGATGCCATGAAAGTGTTACGTTCTTTTGATGCTGCCAAGAAAGCAGGGCTTGATGGCTGCGCGATTACCATTGGCAATTTTGATGGCGTGCATATGGGGCATCAACAAGTGTTGGCAGAATTAAAAGGGCATGCTTTAGCTTTAAGCGATGGTGGTAAACCTGCCAAGGCGGTTGCCATTACTTTTGAGCCGCATCCTCGCGCATTCCTTTTTCCTGAAGAAGCGCCGCGCCGTTTATCGCATTTGCATGAGCGTTTAGAGGCGTTAAAAGATGCAGGTATGGATGCGGTGCTACTGCTTCGCTTTAACCAAGCTTTGGCATCCATGAGCGCAGAAGACTTTATGCGCCATATTTATAACAGCTTAGGTTTTAAACATATTCATGTGGGTTATGATTTTGCTTTTGGCAAAGATAGGCAAGGGCAAGCCGATATGATGCGCTCGCTTGGCGATGCTCACGGGTTTACAGTGAGTGAGGCTGCTGCCTTTGCTATGGATGGTGCTGTGGTGTCATCCAGCCGCATTCGTTCTGCGATTGAAGCTGCAGATTTTGATTTGGCGAATGATTTGTTGGGTCGCTGCTATGCCATATCTGGTCGTGTAGGTCATGGCGAGAAACGTGGGCGCAAGATGGGCTTTCCCACGGCCAATATCCAAGTCAAAGATTTAACACACCCTCCTGTAGGTATTTATGCAGCATGGTCAGAATATGATGGTAAAAAGGTGAAGTCTGCGGCGTATTTGGGTTATCGGCCTACATTTAACGGGCGAACATTGCTGCTAGAAACACACCTGTTGGATACCCAAGAAGATTTGTATGGGAAACGTTTAAAGGTTCACTTTGTTAAACGTATTCGTGAAGATAGAGCCTTTGTTAGTGCGGATGATTTGGCGGCTCAAATCAAGGCAGATTGCGAGCAGGCGCATAAAATCTTGGATATTCATAGCCCTGTAACAAAAAAACGATAGGCTGCGTGGCCTTATCAAATGATTTCACTTTTGGAGAGCTTGTTATGTCAGTGAATAAAGTTGTATTAGCATATTCTGGTGGTTTGGATACCTCGATTATCCTCAAATGGCTGCAAGATACTTACCAGTGTGAAGTGGTGACGTTCACTGCCGATATTGGGCAAGGTGAAGAAGTGGAAGATGCGCGTGCCAAAGCGGAAGCTTGTGGTGCATCGGCGATTTATATTGATGATTTAACTGAAGAATATGTGCGCGATTTTGTGTTCCCTATGTTCCGTGCCAATGCGATTTATGAAGGCGAATATTTGTTGGGCACATCCATTGCTCGCCCATTGATTTCTAAGCGTATGATTGAAATTGCCAATATTGAAGGTGCGGATGCCGTGGCGCATGGCGCAACAGGTAAAGGCAATGACCAAGTGCGCTTTGAGTTGGGCTTTTATGCACTCAAACCTGATGTGAAAGTGATTGCACCGTGGCGTGAATGGAATCTGAATTCGCGCAATGATATGCTGGCATATTGTGATAAGCACAATATCCCTGTGGAACGCAAACGGGAAAACTCCAAATCGCCCTATTCTATGGATGCGAATTTATTGCATATCTCTTATGAAGGTTATGATTTGGAAGACCCTTGGGTGGCTCCGGGTGAAGATATGTGGCGTTGGTCGGTTTCCCCTGAACATGCACCAGATACCCCTGAAGAAATTGAATTAACCTACAAAGGTGGCGATATCGTTGCCATCAATGGCAAAAGCATGACCCCTGCTGATGTGTTGCGCGAGCTTAATCGCGTGGGCGGCAAACATGGTATTGGACGCATTGATATTGTGGAAAATCGTTATGTGGGCATGAAATCGCGAGGTTGTTATGAAACACCGGGTGGTACCATTATGCTTAAAGCGCATCGCGCCATTGAATCAATTACCTTGGACAGGGAAGCGGCACATTTGAAAGATGAACTGATGCCTCGCTATGCCAAACTGATTTATAATGGTTATTGGTTTGCCCCTGAAACGCGCATGATGCAATCAGCTATTGATGCATCGCAAGCCACAGTCAATGGCGATGTTCGCTTGAAACTGTATAAAGGCAATGTGATGGTCTTGGGTCGTCGTTCAGATAATTCATTGTTTGATGAGCGTTTGTGTACTTTTGAAGATGATGAAGGCGCGTACAACCAAAAAGATGCAGATGGTTTTATCAAACTCAATGCGTTGAGACTTCGTATGAATCAACTGGCGGGAAAATAATATGACTGACCAAGGATACGCTAAACCCATTCGCATTTTTCATTCGATTTTTGCACTTTGTATGTTGGCGCAACTTGCCGTTGGGCATCTGATGGATGTACCTGAAGTGGAAGGCAAGCATGAGGCGAGCACGTCTTTGATTACGGCAGCGATTGCTCATGAAAGCCATGCGCCAGTGACCTTATCAGCCTCAGGAGCGGTTGAAGAATCATTAGGTTTTGAAGTGCATGAGTTTCTGGGTTTAACCATTGCAGGTTTGGTGTTGATTCGGCTGCTTATGGCGATGACATCTTGGCCGGGCGCTGGTTGGCGAGAGTTGTTTCCATGGTTGTTTGCTGAAGGACGTAGCCGTTTGATACAAGAGTTTAAAGCACAAGCTTCAGGCTGGTTATCACTTAAACTTGCGCCACCAGAAGAAGGCGAAACCATTGCGCGTACAGTTCACGGCTTGATGATTCTTGCATCTGTGGTGATGGGTATTTCAGGTACGCGTTTGTTTTTCGGCTGGAGCACTACTGCGCCACAAACGGCTAGCATAGAGGCGATTGCTGAAATTCATGAAACGGTTGTGTTTGGCTTGCAGATACTGATTGCAGTGCATATTTTGGCAGTGGTGTTACATCAAATGCAAGGGCATAATATTCTTGCACGGATTAAACCCAACAAATAGCAGGGTTTTTTTTAAGTGTTCATAGATCTAGTGGGCTAATTCTTTATTCAGCAGCAATAAAATCTTATTGAATGTTTGTCTGCGTTCGCCCAATGCGCCAAACACATCTTTATCCACGCTTTCAATGGCTTGCATGGCTTGCGGGACAACATCCAAAGCTTTGTTGGTGAGCGATAATTGAAATGCGCGGGCATCGGTTTTGCTCTTTTTCCGCTGCACATAACCTTTGGCTTCAAGTTGACGCACAGCCTTAGAAAATGCCATTTTATCCAAGTTCATCAGTTTGCCGACTTGGGCTTGTGAAGGTTTGGTATCCTGCTCTTGAAACCAAGCAATGGATGCCATCATCACAAATTGGGTGTGGGTAATGGCATAAGGCTCAAGTGTAGCCGATACGCGCTTATACCATTGTTGGTGTAACTTCCAGAATTGGAATCCAACGCTTTCTTGCGGTGTTTGTACTTCAAATATACTCATAATTTCCCCATCAGTAAACTCATTTACATTTGCGATGTCTAGCATCAGTTGCTGGAAGTTGCACATATAGTAACAAGTGATACTATTTGCTCCAATGAAATTAAGAAAGGAGATAAAAATGAAAATAGTTTTATTCAGTGTCGTTATCCTAAGTTTTGCTGCTTTGATATTCCTTATGAGAAATCAGCAATGGAGTCAGTCATACAGCAAGCGCGTGAAAGGGTTAGAGGCAAGGCAAGTTTGGGAAGTTTGGAGTGATATTGACCAATGGCATGTATGGCAATCGGATATAGAATATGCAAAGTTAGAGGGAGACTTTGTTGAAGGCAGCCACTTCAAGCTGAAACCTAAAGGCGTATCAGAAGTCGATATTAAGCTCATTCAAGTGGAAACAAACAAAGTGTTTACAGACCAAACGAACTTTCCTTTAGCTAAAATGTATGGCAAACATGAGTTTATCCAACACGGTGATGAATTAGAGGTTAAAACAACCATGAGCGTTCAAGGTTTCTTAGGTTTTGTGTGGAGAAAAACTGTTGCTGAAGATATTGCTAATGGTATGCCCGAGCAGACAGATCATTTGATTCGTCAGGTGGAAAGAAGTGAATAAGACGGCATTTAAGCATGATAGACCCAATGATAGCGCAGGTTTTTTATTGTGGCAGGTGACATCTTTATGGAAGTCAGAGCTTGAAAAAGTCTTTACCTCATATCGGATTACTCAGCTTCAGTTTGCTGTATTGGCATCCTTAAAATGGTTTGAAGAGCAGCATCAAGAAACAACACAAGCCCATATTGTTGAACATGCTAAAATCGATAAAATGACAGTGTCTAGGGCATTAAGAAAGCTTGAAAAGCTTGGTTGGGTGGCAAGAGAAAGGTCGAATAATGATGGAAGAGCTCTTGGCATTGGTTTTACTGAACAGGGAAAAGATAAGGTTAATCAAGCTATTGTTGATGTCGAAGCTGCAGATGACAGATTTTTTGCAGGTTTGACGGAACAAAATTTATCTGCATATAAAGACCTTACAATATTATTAATTCAATCGCGAATGCAGTTATGAAGCATTGGATTGGTGTGGCTTCAAAAGAGCATGTGTTGCGTGGTGTTCAAGGTGGCTTTTGTCAGCTTTGTCATGGTAAGGCATATCCTCTAAAACGCATGGCAGTGGGTGACTGGATAATCTATTATTCATCCAAAGAAAAGTTTGGTGAAAAAGAGCCTTGCCAACAGTTTACAGCCATTGGGCAAGTTGTGGGCGAAGACGTTTATGATGTTGCAATGGCAAAAGATTTTGTGCCATTTCGCAGGGATATTCAGTTCCTTGATTGCAAATCCACACCGATTCGACCGTTAATTGAGCAGCTTACGTTTATTCCAGATAAGAAACGATGGGGTTATCCTTTTCGTTTTGGTCATTTAGAAATCAATGAAGCAGATTTCAAATGTATTGCTGAACAGATGGGTGTACTTTAAGTATCGCAATTTCTTATACATATGGTGCTAATATGTATAGAATAATACATTTTTGTATACACGTGGTACTAATGTGTATAGAATAATGCACTTTCCTATACATATAATGTTGGTATGTATAGGAGTAATGCACGTACTGTAGGAGACTGGTATGAAAGAAAGTATTGTCCCGTTATTGCCTCCAGTTCAAGACCTAGAAAGTAAAGCTGTGCTTAAGAAAGCTGCTTTAGCACATAGGTATTTGGCAGAGTTAAAAGGTTTGGTAGCCAGTATCCCCAACGAAAATATTCTCATTGATACACTTACATTACAAGAAGCGAAAGACAGCTCGGAAATTGAAAATATTGTTACGACTCATGATGAACTTTATAAAGCCACGTTATTTTCTAAATTTGTTGGAAGTGCAGCTGCCAAAGAGGTTAGTCGATATGCATCGGCATTAAAATTGGGTTTTGCAAATGTTCAGAGGGATGGTTTATTGACCATAAATCATGTTCTAGAGATTCATCAAGAATTGGAACAAAATAATGCAGGTATTCGGAGTGTGCCTGGAACAGCACTTAGAAGTGATAAAACGGGCGATACTATATACCTACCTCCTCAGAACCATCAGACTATTTTAACGCTATTAAAGAATTTAGAACAGTTTGTGAATGATAAGGACTTTTGTGATATTGATGTATTGATAAAAATGGCAGTTATCCATTTGCAATTTGAAAGTATTCATCCATTTTATGATGGCAATGGTAGAACAGGGCGCATTATTAATATCCTATATTTGGTTGCACAGGATTTATTGGATATACCTGTATTGTATTTGAGTCGATATATTATCCAAAATAAAGGGGGCTATTATCGGCTGTTGCAAGAGACAAGAGAATCAGGGAACTGGGAGCCATGGTTGTTGTATATGCTTGATGGTGTAGAAGTGACGGCAAAACAAACCATTGACCTTATCAAGAATATTAAACAATTGATGATGGATTATAAGCATAGAATCAGGCATGAACTACCTAAAATCTATAGCCAAGACCTTATCAATTTGTTGTTTAGATACCCTTATACAAAAGTTGAGAGTGTTGTTAAAGAAATGCAGGTCAGTCGCCTTACCGCAACAAAATATCTTAACTTGCTTGTGGACCACGGTTTTGTTGAAAAACATAAAGTTGGTCGATATAATTATTATATTAATATGCCACTATTTACGCTATTTGTAAGAAATGAATAGTTAAAGGTCTGTTTCTAACATATCCTGAATGGCATAACCTGCTGCCATAAAGCCAAATATGTTGGGCAAATAGGAAATCGTACCGTTAGTGGCGCGAGGTCTGGCATCAGGCTCACCCGGAATAGGTTCATGAGGCAAAGCATTCACGGCAGCCTCGGTGGAAAAGACCACAGGATAATTTAAGTTGCCACCCAGTTTGCGTAAACGACCGCGCAAAGCCCTAGCCAAACCGCAGGTATGCGTTTTTTTGAGTGTGGTGATTTTGGTTTGGGTTACATCAATGCGCCCACCTGCGCCCAAAGCAGTCACCACTGGAATCGAGGCTTGTTGGCAGGCATGAACGAGTGCTGCTTTGCAAACAATAGAATCAATACAGTCGAGCACATAATCAGGGCGATATTGCGCTAAAATATCGGTGACACTTTCAGGGTGAATAAAATCATCATGGATGGTGACTTGGGTATCGGGGTTGATGCTGTGAATGCGCGCTGCTGCAACTTCCGTTTTTTTCTCACCGATATTGGATTGTAGAGCAATGAGTTGGCGGTTTAAGTTGGATAAACCTACGGTGTCATGGTCTATCAAAGTGATGCTGCCAATGCCAATACGAGCAATGGCTTCTGTTGCAGCACCACCCACGCCACCTAAACCCACAATCATCACATGTTTGCCATGCAACTTATCCAAGTCTGCTTGCCCAAGCAGGATTTCGGTGCGTTCGTGCAATACTTTGGGGTCATTCATATATCAAAGAGTTCCTTAGCATTTTGACTGCATGTATCCAAAACGGTTTCGGGCGCTTGCTCACGAATCTTAGCCACAATATTAGCGACTAAAATCAATTCTTTGGGTTCATTTCGTACATCTTTACCCATACCATCGGGCGCATCGGTTTCTAAAAGCATATGCCTTAAAGGTAATTCCCTGAGCAGAGCAATGGCTTTATCCGAGTGTGTTTTAATCAGGCGCGTACCAATGCCAATGAAATAGCCACAATCAATCAGGGCTTGAGCTTGCTGCATATTGCCCGAAAACCCATGAACAACACCACGAGAACTTTTTACTTTTTTCAGGCTGCGTACGACAAGGTCATGGGCTTTCACGCTATGCACAATGGCAGGTAAATCATGTTTTTTCGCAAGGGCAAGTTGGGCTTCAAACCAAAAGGTTTGCTTTTCAATGTCGGGCTTGTTGGGCATGAGATCTAGGCCGCATTCACCTACAGCGATGGCATCATCCAGCCTGTCATCGAGTTGTTCTAAATGTTCTTCTGTATGCAAATCACAAAACCATGGGTGGATGCCATAAGCATTGTAAATATTAGGGTATTTTTGCTCTAAAGCTTGTTGATTATCCCACTGGTGAAAGGCTGTGCCTGCGACAACAAACTTAGACACCCCATCATCCATAGCGCGCTGCAACACAGCCGTTAAATCATGCTCAAAGCTTGCATGGTCAAGGTGGCAATGGCTATCAATCCAAGACATTTAAGGCTTCCGATAAATCCAGAACAAGGTGGCTATACCTGCAATAATCATAGCCGAAGATTGAAGCATACCCATGGTGATATTGGCAAAGATAAAGCCGAGCTGGGCATCGGGTTCACGGAAATTCTCACAGAAAATGCGCGCTGCCGCATAACCGAGCAAGAATATCGAAATGCGTGTACCTGCTTTCCAATCTTTTTTGCGCGTGAACCATAAAATAAGGAATAAGACGATGCCTTCCAAGGCTAATTCATAAAGCTGACTGGGATGACGCGGCATGGGACCTGCACCCGGGAAAATCATTGCCCAAGGTACGCTGCTTGGCTCTGCCACTACGCGCCCCCAAAGTTCGCCATTGATAAAATTGCCCATGCGACCAAAAGCAAGCCCAAGTGGTGCGACCACAGCGAAGCGGTCAAGTAAGATAAGGTAAGGCAAGTGATGACGAGAGCAATACCACCAGCCAGCCACGACTGAGCCTAAGAAGCCGCCGTGAAAAGACATGCCACCGTTCCAGACATAAAAGACTTCTATGGGATGCTCTAAATAATAAGATGGGTTATAAAATAAAACATACCAAATACGCCCGCCTAAAATCACACCAAAAATAAGAAAGGTGAATAGGTTCTCAAACTGTTCAGGTGGCACAGCTTTGCCCCATAAACCTTGCTCTTTGAGTTGAACTTGCACCAGTTTCCAAGCTGACATAAACGCAAACACATACATCAGACCATACCAGTGAATGGCGACTGGCCCCAATTGCAGGGCGACAGGGTCAATTTGCGGGGCTAACATGCGATTACCAGACCATCCAGAGCAAAATGCTGCCCAAAATGACACGGTAAATCACAAAAGGCCCCATGCCGATTTGATTTAAAAATTTAAGAAAATAGTGAATGCAAATGTACGCGGAAATTGCAGAGCCTACAAAGCCGATGATGAGCGCACTCGGGCCAGCGACTTGCTCAGGCGTTTCAATCCATTCGATAATTTTTAAGCCGCCAGCCAAGAAGATCACAGGTATCGACAATAAAAATGAAAAGCGTGCAGCGGCTTCTCGGGTATAACCCAGCAACAATGCACCTGTCATGGTGATGCCTGAGCGGGATGTGCCTGGAATCAGCGCAAGTGCCTGTAATAATCCAACAATCAAGGCGTCATTTAATGTCCAGTCTTTGTCTGTACGCTTTTGTCGTCCAGACTTGTCGGCAATCCAAAGCAACAAACCAAAACCAATGGATGCCCAACCAATCACAGCAACGGAACGCAAATCCGATTCAATATAATCTTTAAATGCCAAGCCAATAATGCCTGCAGGTATGGTGGCTAAAAGAATCATCCATGCCATTTGCCCATCACGGTTGGCTTTCCAATTGCGTTGTTTAACCGTTGCACCCAAACCAGTGCCCATGTTGGCAAGGTCACTACGGAAATAATAAATAATGGCAGTTAATGTTCCCCAATGTACGATGCAATCAAAAGCAAGCCCTTGATCCTCCCATGCGGATAC
>JALUNK010000108.1 GCA_027055255.1 Ghiorsea sp. | reverse complement strand
ACACTGGGGCGACCCACTCACCACCAATGTAGTTTTCATATAATGGCTTAAAGTTTATCACCGCACCATCAGTATTTGGATTACTATATTGCATATTCGTCCTCTCCGTTTTGTTGTTTTCTTATGCCAACAGCATAAAAGAAAGACTAAAGCAGTGAGGTTGGAGAAAGGTAGGTTGTTATTCTATGGTATGAGGGACGGGCAAGTTGATACCTGTTGAGTTTTTCATCAGCAGTTGCTTGACAATACCAGCATTGCCCAAAGCTTTCATCCCAAATCCACGTAATTTAATCCATGCAGGCAATTGTGATTTAAATGTGCGGTGCAAAGCTTCCATGCTTGCCATGGTCATCAGTACATCAGGCATACGCAGCTTCATATATCGGGTGAGCACATCCATATCACCCCAATCTTCATCAAACTTACGCGCTTCCACAATTTCCTGCGCCAAGACCATGGCATCACGCAAACCAAGGTTTACGCCTAAGCCTGCCAAGGGATGAATGCTATGAGCCGCATCGCCAATCAATGCCAAACGCGGACGCACAATATGGCGAGAAAGTTGCCCTTTGAGCGGAAAGGCCGCACGTTCACCCACTTCCACAATACCACCAAATACACCGCCAACTTCCAGGTTTAATTCATACATAAAATCATCATCGGATAATGCCAACAGTTCATCGGCGCGTTCATCAGCCGCACTCCACACAATCGAGCATAAATCATCTGCCATGGGTAACAATGCCAAAGGCCCTGTGTTTAGAAAGCGTTGCATGGCTGTGCCTTGGTGTGCAAATCGAGGTTTAACCGTCGCCACAATGCCCTTTTGCTGATAATCACGGCTAAACACATCAATATCAGCCTGCTCACGCAACCATGACCGACCACCATCTGCACCCACAATCAATGGTGTATATAATACTCGCCCACTGGCTAAAGCAACTTCCACCCTATCGCGTTTCCAAACCACGGATTCCACAGCTTCAGGGCATAACAACTCCACATCGGGGCTTTCTTTGAGCGTATCTTGAAGCGCGTGTATCAATGATATATTTTCTACCAGCACACCCAGCTTATCTTCACCGATTTCAGCCCCTTCAAAACGAATCCCACCCTGCTCTTGCCCATCCCAAATACGCATGGATGTCATCAGCCCTGCTTTATCCTGCAAATATTGCCACACACCAACACTTTTTAAGATATTCACATTACCCTGTACAATGGCAGATACCCGCGCATCCAAACCCATGGATAACACAGGCTGATATTCAGCCCGTTCAATCATCACAATATGCAAACCTGAATGACGCAATGCAGCAGCCAGCATCAAACCCACCATGCCACCACCCACAATCACAAGGTCAACATATTCACCGTTGAACGCTTTTGGTGTGTTCATGATTTTAATCCTTCAAGCTGACCAACACCTGCCGCCTGCTTTAATAAAAATTGCTTCAGTGATGATGCAGATTGCATGGCGTTCAAACCTTGTCCACGCAGCCAACGTTGCGGTAAAAATGATGATGAAAATGTTTCCAGTACACCTTCTGTGAAGCCTGCAACAGCTAAAGTATCTAACCTTCTGCGCTCTGCATAGGTTTGTCCAATCAGCGGCTTATTCAAATCCTTTGCCCACGGCTGACTTAAAATATCTGCCAACACTGCCACATCTCTTAAACCCAGATTCATACCCTGCCCTGCAACGGGATGAATGGTGTGCGCTGCATTGCCTGCCAACAACATGCGTCCCCTAGCAAAGGATTGGGCAACCCTAAGCTCAAGTGGAAACGATGCGCGCGCACCTAGGCTTGTGAAACCTCCAAGCTTAGCCATCACTTCATCACCCGCCTCATGGGTTAACATCTGCAAAAAGCCTTCATCGCTTAAATCCAATAATTCAACGGCAGTTTTGGGAGCCACCGACCACACCAAGGAAAATCTATCATCGGCAAGCGGAAGCAATGCCAAAGGCCCATCTTCTTTAAAACATTCATAGGCTGTGTTGCTATGCCCATGTTCACAAGCGATGGATGCGACAATGCCCAAGCGATTATGGTCGTAGCCATAGGTTTGTATGCCTGCAAAGCTGCGGATAAAGCTGTTCGTGCCATCTGCTCCAATCAATAGTTTGGCATGAATATCTAGGGCTTTGTTATCTTGCTCAATATGAAGCGACACACCTTGCTCATCTTGCGTAAAACCAAGGCACTTTGCATGGTAAAAAGTGGCAACCTGTTCAGAAAAAGCTTGCTGAATAGGCTCAAGCACATGACGGATTTCAAGTACATAACCCAAAGCATCTGCATGTTCTAAAGCATCATGATGCATATCCACTGCACCTGCATTGTTAGGCTCAGAGATATTGATATGCTGAATCAACCCCGCCCCATGTGCCAAGATATGTTGCCAAACACCCAAATCGTCCATGTACCTTGCTGAGCCCTCAGATAAAGCAATCACACGCTCTGGGTTGGTGGCATCCAATGATGGCTGCTGTGCATCCAGCAACGCAATACGATAACCTTGTTGCGACAAATTCAATGCTAGGGCGCTACCAATCA
>JALUNK010000107.1 GCA_027055255.1 Ghiorsea sp. | reverse complement strand
ATCCGAAAAAGTGTCACCAAAACCTTAGGTTTCGACACCAGCAAAGCCAGCCAAGATGCAAAAGAAGACATGCTTGAACTGCTCAATCAATTTCAGGGCGATGATAAACTTGTACAACATTTGATGTCCATACGCAGGCTTCCTGATTCAGCACGTTTTTCAGACCATGCTTGGAAAACATTAGAATCCTTGTTTTTAGTCCTAAAAATATTGGCAGTACAATTATGGCAAAGCTTTGAGCAACATAAACAAGTTGATTTTATTGAAATCATGCTCAGAGCTAAACAGGCATTAGGCACTGAGAACGAACAAGGTAATATTATTCCTAGCGATGCTTTATTACGCTTAGACCATCAAATTCAACATATTTTACTTGATGAGTTTCAAGATACTTCAACGCTTCAGATTGATTTATTATCACGACTTACTGCAGGTTGGGGCAACGATGGTCGCACCTTATTTATGGTGGGTGACCCCATGCAATCCATCTACCGCTTTCGCAAAGCTGAAGTAAGTTTGTTTCTAAAAGCAGCGAAGAATGATTTACCAAAAAACCAACAGCTTCCTCATGTACATAGCCTAAAGCTTCAACAAAATTTTCGTTCATCCCCTAAAATTGTAAATTGGGTGAATCAAATGTTCACTCAACTGCTTCCGCCTACAGATGATGTTTTATCAGGTGCGATTTCCTACACAGCATCCTCAGCATTTAAACAAGATAAAGGTTTGGTTACACTCAATATCTTGGCTGAAAAAAGCGAGCAACAAGAAGCCAACCTGATTCTAGAACACATTCAAAAAAGTAAGACACAAGGCAAGCGCGTTGGTGTATTGGCTCGAAGTCGAAACCATTTACATGTCTTGATGCAAACCTTACAAGCGCAAAATGTTCCCTTTCGCGCCTTGGATGTATTGCCCTTAGATAAACAACCTGAAATCATGGATTTATTCAACTTAACCAAAGCATTATTATATCCTGCTGACCATATTGCTTGGGCATCTCTGCTGCGCTCACCCATGTTGGGATTAAGCAAAAACACATTGTTTGCCCTATTAAACCCACAACCTTCATCCTTATGGCAGACTATTGTTGAATACCATCAAACCTGCTCCGAACATGCTGAAAAAGAAATACTTCAACGCTTTATAACAGCATTTGAACCATCTTTGTCCAAAGTAAGGCGTATTCCCCTGCATAAACTGATTGAAAGCACTTGGTTGCGCCTGCAAGCGCCTGCAGCGTTAAATAAAACTCAACTCATGAATGCCGATGTGTTTTTCAAATTACTGCAACAGTGGGAAGATAGCACTGCAATGGATATTCAGTGGCTACAAAAGCGCCTACAAAAATGTTTTGCCAAACCCGAAGCCAAGCTTCATGCCGAGCAAGTTGAACTCTTAACCATGCATGGTGCTAAAGGCTTACAATGGGACACCGTTATCCTTTGCGGTTTAGGTAAAACACCGCGTGCCAAGGATAAAGATGTGTTGGTACAAACTGAAACAAACACCCACCTAGGCAAACAGCTTCTTCTCTCTCCCTTGCCACAACATGGTCAAGACCAAACCTATGACTTGATTCGAGACTTTGAAAAACAGCGTGACCACCTGGAAGTTGCGCGTTTACTGTATGTGGCTTGCACCCGTGCTGAACGTGAATTACACATGTTTGGCGAAGTTCGCGGCGAGAAAAAAGAGCCTGCCTCTTCATCATTACTGGCGCGATTGTTTCAAGATGACGAAACATGTTTCGGTGCAGATGTGGTGTGGCATGAACCCATTCAAAACCAAATGCCTGATACGGCTATATTGCAAGCCAAACGTTTGCCTGCCAACCTTCAATCAGCAACACCCTATGCCGCCATCAAACCCGAACAACAGAAGCAGCAGCTACAACAATCACTGTTAAAACCAGAGTTTTCTTGGGCAGGTGCGCAAGCCAAAGCAGTCGGCATTGCATTACATGCTGCTTTGCAACGTATTGCTGAGCGTGGTTTATCGCAATGGGCAACCCCTAAAGATGATGAGTTAACTGCCCTCATGGCACATATCCTACACCGTGAAGGTATAAGCAAAGCATATTTCAACAGTGCTTTAAAACGTTGCCATAAAGGGTTAGACGCTTGTTTTACAAGCAACCGCTTTCAATGGATTTTATCCCAAGAGCATCAAGATAAACAAAGCGAGTGGGCACTGACCTATACCGAAGAAGGTGTTTGCAAACATATGGTATTGGATTACAGCTTTATTGATAAACACGGGACACGCTGGATTATTGATTATAAAACAGGTGCTCATTTTGAAGATGACATGGATACATGGCTAGACCAAGAGCTCAAACGTTACACAATGGATACACCCCAACTGCCCAATTATGTCAAAGTGTTGCAAGCACTGGAACCCGAACGAAATATCAAAGCTGCCCTTTATTTCCCCATGTTAGACGGTTGGCGAGTATGGGAATAAGTGTTATACTCAACACCTCATAAAAATCGTAAGGAGACTGTCATGATTACAGCTAAAAGCATTATGAATACCAACCCTAAAAGTTGCACCTTGGACACACCCATAC
>JALUNK010000106.1 GCA_027055255.1 Ghiorsea sp. | reverse complement strand
AAACTAAACCGTGACTGGCAGTGCTACCTGCCATTTGTGCAATCGCGATAGGTCCACCTAAGTTGTCAGCAGAAATCGAGGAACTTAACATCCGTTTAAACATCTCACCCGTCATTACTGTGACTTCCCATGTTCTTGAAAAACCATACAACACACTTTCAACAACACCTTTACGTTGCATCACTTTATCTTCCCATGGCTCTGCGCGCAGACGAATACCAATCAAGCCTCGCCCTGCTTCATTGGCTTTGGGTGTGATTTGCAACTGCAATTGAGAACCATCTCTTTGCACTTGGAAACTTAAATTCTTACCAGCATGCCCACCAACATAATCAATTAATTTATAAATGTTTTTGATGGCAACCCCATCTATTGCGACTACTTTATCACCTGCTTGCAACAAACCTTTATCCGCAGGTGAATCAGGCACAACACTTTCAATCAAAACATCCATACCTAAGCCAACACCAAGTAAGGTATCGGCAACATCAACCAAGAAAACATCCTTTTCTGGCTCAGACAAGGTGAATAAAATTTGAACAGGCTGCTCACCACGCTCAATATCCAATGTTACAGGCTGCCCTACGCTTAGCTTCAAATATTCCTCAAACATTTGCCATGATGCAACTTTTTTGCCATTGAAGGCTACAATTCTATCGTATGGTAAAATATTTTTTTGCTCAGCAATTGATTTTGGCGCCACTGTTCCAACCGTTGAAGGCATGACCTCATGCCCCATCAAACCTGCAAGTGTAAAAGCAAAAATAGCAAATATAAAATTAAATGCTGGGCCAGCAAAAGCAACAGCTGCACGCTTCCAAACTGGCTGATTATTAAATGCACGACGCTTATCTTTTTCAGATAAAACTACACTATTTTCATCACCCACAGCCTGGTCATGGGGATTTTCACCAAGCATTTTAACAAACCCACCCAATGGAATAGCCGCAATGACATATTCAACTTCACCATCTTTACCGCGCCATGAAAGTAGCGTCGGGCCAAAACCAATGGAAAATTTTTCAACTTTAAAGCCCAACTTCCTTGCTACGATAAAATGACCATACTCATGAAAACCAATCAAAAGAACAATCGCTGCAATAAAATATAATGTTGTTTCAATTGTTTCAATCATAAAGCAATCACATCCTTAGCCATATCTCTTGCATAAGCGTCTAACTGCCATACTTCTTCTAATGTTTCCACATGTTGATTGTTTGTTTTAGAAAGCACGGTTTCAACCGTCGCCACAATATCCATGAAACCAATTTTGCCATCTTGAAATGCCTGGTTTGCAACTTCATTGGCTGCATTAAGCGCAATCGCAAGACTATCTTCACCTGCCAAAACCGACTTGACTAAAGCCATAGCAGGAAACCGTGCTTCATCAATCGCTTGAAACTCTAAGGGGTTGGTCTGTGCAAGTTCTAACCAAGGAATGCCGCTCTCTAGACGTGGCTCAGCTTGCATCGCATACACAATAGGTGAGCGCATATCTGGCATAGCCAATTGTGCCAATACGGACCCGTCACGATATTCCACCATAGCATGCACAATACTCTGTGGGTGAATAATCGCAGATAGTTGTTCTGCTTTGGCATCAAACAGCCATTTTGCCTCAATCAACTCTAAGGCTTTATTCATCATGGTTGCCGAATCAATACTGATTTTAGCACCCATGCTCCAGTTCGGATGTGCTACCGCTTCCTGTACGGTTACATTATGAAGCGTTTTAGGGTCTCGATTGCGAAAAGGGCCACCTGACGCAGTTAAAATAATACGGGTGACTGAATCTCTATCATGCCCTGCTAAGGCTTGATGAACTGCTGCATGTTCAGAATCAACAGGCACAACTTCTGCGCCACTCTCTTTGGCTGCTTGCATGAAAATACGTCCTGCAGTAACCAAACATTCTTTATTGGCTAACCCAACACGTTTGCCTGCATGTATGGCTGCCAAAGTCGCAGGTAACCCAGCAGAACCCACCATAGCTGCCATGACCATATCCACTTCACCTGCGGCTGCCACAGCTTCTGCGGCTTCCATACCATATTCAAGGCGAACATTGGATGGCAGCCTTTCTTTCAAGCTGTGATAAGCCGTCTCATCTGTCATGACCACCACTTCTGGTTTAACTTTTTCAACCAACTCTAGCATCAAATCAGCATTGCGATGTGCAACCAAGGCATAAGCTTGAAAACACTTAGGGTGCCTAAGCATCACATCAATGGTACTTGTACCAATCGAACCTGTTGCACCTAAAATCGTTAATTTCATCGGTGTATTCATGCAATACTTAACCATAACATCGCTACCACAGGTATGGACGGAAGAAGCGCATCAATTCTATCCAATATGCCACCATGCCCAGGCAATGTTTTTCCACTATCCTTCACACCAACAGCGCGTTTGAGTGCAGACTCACCCAAATCACCTGCGACAGATACCAGCACTAAAACAACGGCTAGAATGATAGCTTTGGTCATATCCATACCCAACATATTGAGCCAAAAAGATGCGGCTACAAGAGTACCCAACACTAAACCACCTAAAAAACCTTCAATACTTTTACCTGGGCTAATGGAAGGGCATAGCTTTGTTTTACCGAAAGACTTACCCACAAAGTAAGCACCAATATCTGCTGCCCAAACACCCAAAATCGCACCCGATAAAAACACCACGCCATGTGTTAACGCATGCGTGGTGATAAGTGTATAACAAAATAACATCAATAACATCGTCATCCACTGTGCATATACGAATCGTGTAAACACTTCAGCAGAGCTATTATGGCGCATCACTACAACATAAATGACCATCCAAAATATACTTGGGACAAGTAATGGAAATATAACAGGGATCGTTTCAGGGCTCCATAACCAAAATAAGCTCGGAATAGCTAATGTTACAATATATAAAATTGCTGATGGCAACTGAATCATCGCAAACAGTTCAATAACGGCTAAAATACCCACCACAAGTGTAATGATGTTAAAAAGATCTTTATCCGTGTAAAACATCCAATAAATTGCACCTGCTGCCAAAACGATTGCAGTTAGAATACGTTTATTTAACTCATTCATCCGCATCACCTTGAACTTGTTCGCTTGTTTTACCAAACCTACGCTCTCGACTTACATAGTCATCTAAAGCTGCTTTCAAGTCGGATTCACTGTAGGCAGGCCAGTTGGTATCGGTAAAATAAAGTTCTGCATATGCAGCATCCCAAAGGTGAAAGTTTGAAATACGTTTTTCTCCACCCGTACGAATAAGCAAGTCAACAGGCAAAATATCTTCGCGATTTAAACATGTTGTAAACGATTCTGGTGTAAGCTTTAACAAAGCATTTTCTTTTTCTGCATCAGTATTGAATGTCGAACAAAAGTTTTTAATGCCTTCAATGATTTCTTGCTGACCACCATAATTTAGACATAAAATAACATCCACAGATGTGTTACCTTTGGTCGTATTCATAGCTCTTTTCAACGCCTTACGTACTAACCATGGTAGGCTTGAAATATCACCAAGGGCTAAAAGCCGTGCACCTTCCTCCATCATTTTTGGGGTTTCCAGGGACAGCATCGTTGCTATCAATGCCATAAGGCCTTGAACCTCAAGCTTGGGTCGCTTCCAATTTTCTGTTGAAAACCCATAAAGTGACACCTGCTTTACGCCTGCATCCCTAGCCCAACGAATCACATCCCTAAGCCTTTTTGCACCTTGCTTATGCCCTTCAAGGCGCGATAAACCTTGAGCTTTAGCCCAACGCCCATTCCCATCCATAATAATGGCAACATGCTGAGGCACACGTTGGCTAATCTGGTCTTCAGAGGAAGACATTAAACAGTTAAGATATCCTGTTCTTTTTTCTCTATCACGGTATCAACTTCTGCAATAAATTTATCTGTTATTTTTTGAATTTCATCTTGCAGGCGTTTGGATTCATCTTCAGGAAGCCCGTCTTCTTTGACCTGCTTTTTCACATCATCATTGGCATCGCGGCGAAGATTACGGATCGACACCTTGGACTTTTCGCTCATACCTTTGGCTTGTTTAACAAACTCTTTGCGACGCTCTTCTGTAAGCTCGGGTAAAACAATCCGAATCACTTCACCATCGCTGGATGGCGTGACGCCAATATCAGAAGACATAATAGCTTTCTCCAAATCTTCTAACACTGCTTTTTCCCACGGGGAAATCATTAACATGCGAGGCTCTGGAACAGAAATACTTCCGACTTGGCTTACAGGCACATCGGAACCATAATATGGAACGCGAACTTGATCTAAAAGTGCGGCATTGGCTCGCCCTGTACGAATCGTTGCCAATTCATGACGAAGTGCCTCAATTGTTTTATTCATTTTGCTTTCAAGATCTTTAAACATATCAGCTCTCCTGAACTATTGTGCCAACGTCTTCGCCTTTCACAGCACGCAACATCTGACCTGAAGTGGTCACATCAAATACCACAATAGGCATTTGATTATCACGACATAATGACATCGCCGTTGCATCCATGACACCCAATTGTTTCGTTAAAGCTTCGGTAAAGGTTAGTGTATCATAACGCGTAGCAGAAGGGTCTTTGACTGGGTCTGCTGTGTACACACCATCAACCTTTGTACCTTTGAGAACCACATCTGCGCCAATTTCCATCGCGCGTAAACTGGCTGCTGTATCAGTTGTAAAATAAGGGTTACCTGTACCAGCTGCAAAAATAAGGATACGTCCTTTTTCAAGGTGACGTACTGCACGTCTACGGATATAAGGTTCTGCAACTTCTTTGATATGAAGGGCTGAAATCATGCGAGCATGGCCACCTTGCCGCTCTATAGCATCTTGCAAAGCAATCGCATTCATTACAGTTGCCATCATGCCCATGTAATCAGCGCTTGCTCTATCCATGCCAGAAGCTGTGCCCATGTTACCACGGAAGATATTACCACCACCAATCACGATCGCTAAGTCAACACCGCTTTCACGGACTTCAAGCAACTCGGTAGCCAAGCGGTTGATGGTATCAGGATCAATACCATAACCACTATCTCCCATCAAAACTTCACCTGACAACTTCAATAACACTCGCTTATAATGGCAAGTGCTTTCTACTGAAGTCTCACGGCTGTTTGATGTCATAGCTACCTCGATTTAGTAATGTGTTAAAAAAAGAAACTGTGGAATTAACCAGCGATTTGAGCAGCTACTTCAGCTGCAAAATCTTCTTCTTTTTTCTCAATGCCTTCGCCCAGTGCAAAACGAGCTACTGCCACAATTTTTGCGTCAGCTTGAACATCTGAGACGGCTTTAGCAACAGTCTTATCGCTATCCATGACAAATTCTTGATCAAGAAGGCAGTTCTCAGAAAAGAACTTATTCATTTGACCCGTTACAATTTTCTCAACAATCGCTTCAGGTTTACCGCTTGCAAGCGCACGCTCTGTCAATACTGCACGCTCACGTTCAGCAATATCAGTAGTCACTTCATCACGAGAAACAAACTGTGGATTTACTGCTGCAACATGCATAGCTACATTACGTGCAATTGTTGAAAGTGTATCGTCTGCATTACCATCCAAAGCAACCAACACACCTATTTTACCTGTCCCGTGAATATATGTAGCCACTACACCACTGGCTTCCAACACCTGAAAACGACGTACACTCATATTTTCACCAATAGTTGCAATCAATTGCGATAACGTTTGCTCTACTGTCAAATCACCTTCAAAAGACATCGCCAAGAGTGCCGTAACATCTGCAGGGCGTTTATCCAAAATGAATTCTGCAAGCTTATCTGCGAAAGCAACAAATTGATCATTTTTACTTACGAAGTCAGTTTCAGCATTTACTTCTAAAACGGCTGCCGCATTACCTTTTGCTTTTGTAACAACAATGCCTTCAGCAGCAACGCGCCCAGCTTTTTTATCAGCAGCACCAAGACCTTTCTTACGCAAAAAGTCAACGCCCGCATCAAAATCTCCACCAACTTCTGTCAGTGCTTTTTTGCAGTCCATCATGCCTGCGCCTGTTGCTTCACGCAGTTTTTTTACATCAGCAGCTGTAATTGCCATTTACTTTCTCCATCCTACCCGAGTCAAACTGGCTCGGACACATATTCATATATAATTTAATTACTAAGGGGTGTTTAAGCTTCTTCTTTATCAGCCGTTTCTTTCTTTGGTGCAGGTGTTTCTGCTTTAGGTTTTTCTTCTTTCACTTCTTCAACAGCCACTTCTTCCGCAGCTTCAGCTTGGTTGATCATCGCTTCTACAACATCATCACCTTCTTCAGCATTTTCCAATTGGAATGTTTCAGAACCTTCGATGATTGCGTCTGCAATTTTACTACAGAACAAGCGCACTGCGCGAATTGCATCGTCATTACCAGGTACAACATAATCAATACCTGTTGGATTACAGTTTGAATCCACAATCGCCACGACTGGGATACCCAATTTTTGCGCTTCCTTCACTGCCAACTCTTCTTTAAGAACATCCACCACAAACAAACAGTCTGGCAAATGAGTCATCTCTTGAACACCACCCAATGTGCGCTCAAGCTTATCCAAGTCACCTTGTAATTTTAATGCTTCTTTTTTAGTAATAAGGTCAAATGTTCCTTCTTCTTTTTTGCGTTGAAGGTCTTTCATTTTGCGTACGGATTGTTGAACAGTTTGGAAGTTGGTCAACATACCGCCCAACCAACGGTGGTTCACAAAGTATTGACCAGCGCGTGATGCTTCTTCTTTCACTGCATCTGTTGCTTGACGTTTTGTGCCCACGAACAATACACGTCCGCCTGCTGCCGCAAGTTCGCGCATGAAATCATAAGATTCATTCGCCATACGCAATGTTTTTTGTAAATCGATGATATGGATACCGTTACGAGATCCGAAGATATACGGTGCCATTTTTGGATTCCAACGACGTGTTTGGTGTCCAAAGTGTACGCCTGCTTCAAGCAGTTGTTTCATAGTAAATTGAGCCATTTTATGGTGCTCCGATTGTTATTATTTCCTCCACACTTCCAATCCCCATTTCTCTAGGGCACAACGGAAGAAGTGTGTGCGAATTGGTGCGCTTTCTACGCAGAATACGTTAAATGTCAATATTACTAAAAACTACACTTTAACCTACGTCTTATTCTATCAATTTTGGGTTAAACGAGCAAAGAACCACAGCCTCTTTTTAACTTTTTCCTAAACCACATTATTCCTGAATGTTGTAGGGGTAATTCAGCAAGCTTCTTCTTCCTGAATTGACGGACATGGGACATCACCATATGAGCAAAACACACAACAGTCACCTTGTCTTGGCTTAAGCACTGTATGACACCCCTCACACTCATAGAACCATTGGCAGGCATCTATTGGCATGACCTCTTTCTTTTCATGACCGCATTCTGGGCAAGTTATCGTTGATTCAAGCATCATATTCATCTTCCATACGCTTAAAGTCTGTCAAACAACAACGACCTGAAGGATTTCGGGATTCGCACGCACAAACCTTTGCTTTTGTTTGCTTAACAACAAAAGCTTTGATGGTTTCAGACGTATGAGACTGCAACGCCTTGCGATAAGTAGACCTAGAAACATCAAAGCAGTAGCAAAGCATGGCTGGCTCATCTGCCTGAAATACCCGCAAGGTCTCTTTTTGAATCATAATATCACCTGAAAAGTAAGCCACATGACAATCCAAGTTTGCACAAAAGGCATAATCACCTTCAGATATGCTCTGATTTTCGGGAAATTGAACTTGATGCAGCATCGTTTGCCTGTTTACTAACAAACAAGTTTGACCACACACTGTGCAAGTCACTCGCTTTTTATTCAAACTTGTACTACAACAAGAACGCGACATAGTTCACCTTTATTTCAAATTGCAAAATACTCACTCACCTTCGTCAGTCTGCTGGTTACTTTTGCAGCAACCTTGCCTTAAAAGGGCATACACCGTCAAAACAAGAAACCCAAACAAGGCAGGCAGCAACACAGCATCAAGATGTCCAATCCACGCTGACAGGCCAACAGCGCCAAGTAGAATAACCAGCACAGGCGTAAAGCAGCAAAGTGCTGCGAGAACAAAACCAATAACCCCCACTTTTAATAATGTAGACTTCCTCTTTCCTTTAGCATTATTCATTGAATATTCTCCAATACATGTAAAATAGGGCAAGGTTCAGCATCTGGTGTTTGTTCACATTCCTGAGCAAGCGCAAGTAGCGTTTCGCGCATATGAGTCAGCTTTTGAATTCGCATTTTTATCTCTTCAGCCTTAGCTTGCGCTACCTGCTTAACCTGAGAGCAAGTCCGTTCACCTGAATGAATATCCAGAAGCTGAGCAATTTCTTCCAAGGTAAAACCCAGTTCTTTTGCCTGCACAATAAATCTCAAGCGAGTAACATCAGCAACTGAATACTGGCGGTAACCCGCTGGTGTGCGCGCAGCCTGCGGAATCAGCCCCCGTTGTTCATAATATCGCACTGTATCAATAGATACACCTGTCTTTTTAGATAATTCGCCAATCTTCATAGCCGAACTATAAACCATAAAGTATACTCAAGAGTCAAGGTTTTAATGATGTCTATGTGTCAACAAACCTATACTTCCTCCTACCTTACATCTTGGTTAGAGTTTGCTCATGCTAGCTACCACCAAAGATTTCCCTCATATCATTTTTTTGCACGGGTGGGGGCAGTCTGTACAAGTTTGGAAACAGCAAATTAAACACCTCACCCCACTCACCCGCGCTTATGCTATCAACCTGCCTGGTCATGGTGGTGCAAGCGATATACCACAAAAAAATTGGTTTACTCACCTTACCCAAGAGGTTCAACATCATATTGATACGCACAAGCAACCTACCATTCTCGTTGGCTGGTCTTTGGGTGGACAAATTGCTCTAGAGATTCACAAAAATATTTCAGGGCTGGCTGGTTTAGCATTGGTTTCAACCACTCCATCATTCAGACAACAACAGGATTGGAACCACGGCTGCAATGATGATATTTGGCAAGGCTTTAACCAAGCGACAACGGAACAAAACCCCAAACTGATGCAGCGATTTTTTCAAATGATGCTACATGGTGATCAGTTAAACCGCAAAGAACTACAAATCATTGCTCGCAAAGCTATAGATAAAACAAATCCACCGACGACCCAAGGGCTGCAATCAGGCTTATCACTACTTTCGAGCCTAGACTTACGGCATACCTTGTACGATATTTCTTTGCCAACCTTGGTTGTTCATGGCGCACAAGATATCATCGTTCCTATCCAAGCAGGGCAGTATTTAGAAGAGCAAATTCCTCAAGCCGAGCTGCATGTGTTTGAAGACTGTGGACATGCGCCATTTCTTACCCATCATACCGCCTTTAATCAATTATTGGAGCAGTGGTGCAAGAATTTATCAATGTAAACAAGGTTCGTCGTGCTTTTTCATGTGCAACAAATAGCTATGACGAACATGCAGAATTACAGCGTGAAATTGGACGCAGGCTTTTGGCACACCTCGAATTTACCAAACTAGCGCCTCAATCCATTCTAGACATTGGCTGTGGTACAGGTTTTTTTACCCGCCTACTCGCAGACAAATACAAAAAAGCGCACATCTATGTCACCGACCTCTCTGAAAGCATGGTCTGCCACACCAAAGCACAACATGCCAAGCGTCTACCGTGGCAACGTAAATATCACCATACCATTAGCGATGCGGTTGCTTTACCATACAAAGATGCATCTTTTGACTTGGTGACATCCAATCTTACCATGCAATGGGTGCCTGATGTATCAGCGATGATGAGAGAAATGCGCCGTGTACTCAAACCAGGCGGGTTGATATTATTCTCTACGTTTGGACGCAGAACACTTAGCGAACTCA
>JALUNK010000105.1 GCA_027055255.1 Ghiorsea sp. | reverse complement strand
CTAGAAGCTCACGAACTTCCATTTCTACCAATTCAAGTAGCTCTTCGTCATCAACCATGTCTGCTTTGTTCAAGAAAACAACCAAGTGAGGTACGTTTACTTGGCGAGCAAGTAGTACGTGTTCACGTGTTTGTGGCATTGGGCCGTCTGCTGCAGATACAACAAGAATACCACCATCCATTTGTGCAGCACCAGTAATCATGTTTTTAACATAATCAGCATGGCCTGGGCAATCAACGTGGGCGTAATGGCGTGTTGCAGTTTCATACTCAACGTGTGCTGTTGAAATAGTAATGCCACGCTCACGCTCTTCTGGAGCACCATCAATATCAGCGTAATCTTTAAACTCAGCGCCGCCAGCTTCTGCCAACACTTTCGTGATTGCTGCTGTCAATGTGGTTTTACCGTGATCCACGTGACCAATGGTACCAATGTTCACATGCGGCTTGTTACGTTCAAACTTTTCCTTAGACATATCTAATCTCCTAACCTTTTACACTTGCATTTCTTACATACTACAAACTCTGGAGCCCAGAGCGGGAATTGAACCCGCGACCTCATCCTTACCAAGGATGTGCTCTACCCCTGAGCTACCTGGGCGCTCTTTCAAACCCCAAGCTAACTCCAATTTGGAGCGGGTAGCGAGAATCGAACTCGCATCATCAGCTTGGAAGGCTGAGGTTCTACCATTGTACCATACCCGCAATTGAATTGTGCAAACACAATCCAACTAACTGGTGGAGAGGGGTGGATTCGAACCACCGTAGGCGGAGCCAGCAGATTTACAGTCTGCCCCATTTAGCCACTCTGGAACCTCTCCATCTCTTTTTCACCAAACATTAGTCTACAATATTTAGTGAAAACGCGCACAGTGACATTCATCAACTGTACGCACTTCAAACTGGAGCCGGCAACAGGAGTCGAACCCGTGACATCTTCATTACAAGTGAAGTGCTCTACCAACTGAGCTATGCCGGCCAAATACCACCAACCTTAAAAACGATGGACGGCGCACTATAATGGCAACTTTGCATAACGCAAGCGGTAACTTATTATTCTGATTATTGTTACGATTTCATGAGTGTTTTAGTATGGTTAGCTCATAAAAAGAACAGGCTACTTTAAGCCGAAAAACTTCAAATTTGTAAATTTGGATTTTGGAATCTTTTGCTATTATCTAACTCTGGAACATGTTTTTCTTGCTCTTGTTTTAACTGATGAAGCTCATCTGCTGACACCCCAATAAGACCCGATAAACGATTGATATATCGCTCCTCAACAAAATCAACTTCGCCATCAGCAAGCGCAACCCGCCATACATGTGACAACACATTTATTCTATCCTGCTGTGAATAGTTAGCTTCAATATGTTTGACCACTTTAGTAAAAGTTAAGTCTGTTCGAGTATCGTCCATCGCTTGGATAACGAGATCTTGCGCTTCATCATCAGATAAACCAAAACGTACATTTAATAGATGTGAAATCTCTTCTTTTTCTTCTGAATCAATGCTGCCATCAAGCGTCATCATCCCAACCATCAATTTAGTTACCGATAATTCTAAATCTGGATTTAATGTACACACTTCTTCTTGATGCCACCAGTTTTTAAGCGTTGTTAACATATCTCTACCTTCCTTCTTCTGTTTAGAAGATAGACAAGCATGAATAATGCCAAATCTTTACACCAAGGGAATCAGGGTCAGCATATTCATTTAAAAACAAAACACCCAATTTTTTAACCACTACCATGATATAATGCTAAAAATTATGGAGGCACGAATTATGAGGCAATATAAGTTTAAAGTAGAGTATAGCCCATTACGCATTTCGAACTTGATGGCAACACGGACTTATACGTTCTTGAGAATGGAAGCCCGAAACAGTCATTTCCTTATTCACCTTGAAGAGTTCCCCTTTGCCCATGATGAGCGATATTTCGAAGGCTTCTCTCATAAAAAGATGGTCTTTAAACACCCAGAAGAGCTTTTCTAAGCTGGATAATGGGATAACTTCTAACCATTCTCGCCAATACTAGCAGTACCCCTAGACATACGTGCCCACACCACATTGACGAACAGGGTTTAGAAAAAAGCCTAGAGATGTGATTAGCCCAGTGGGCAAGTTGAAACCCTACTAGTGCCTGTCGGACTTAAAGTTTATGTTTTACAAGCAGGTACAAAAAAAATCCCTCCTTTGGAATCGGGTTACGACTCAACAAAGGAGGGATTATAATAAATTCTTGGCATCGACCTACTCTCCCGTAGCGAACGCTACAGTACCATCGGCGCTAAGGCACTTCGCTTCTGAGTTCGGGATGGGATCAGGCGTTACTTCCTCGCTATGGACACCAAGAAACTGGTGAGATTGATTAATACAGTTAAGTACTAAGCAATCTAAACTTTGGATTTTGTTTATAGTATGTAGCAGTGCGATTTGCACTAACAACTTAAAGTTGCATGGTCAAGCCTCACGGGCAATTAGTACTGGTCAGCTCCAGGTATTACTACCCTTCCACACCCAGCCTATCAACGTGGTAGTCTTCCACGACCCTTTAGAGAGCTTAAAGCTCTGGGAGAAT
>JALUNK010000104.1 GCA_027055255.1 Ghiorsea sp. | reverse complement strand
ATAATCATTTACGCGAGGCGGAGCAGAAGTTTTTCCAAGCACAAAAAATGGAAGCATTGGGCACGTTGGTTGGTGGTTTAGCACATGATTTTAGTAATGTGATGTCGGGTATTAGTGCCAACTTATTTTTGATTCAACGTGCTATTAAAGGGAACACATTGGCGCAAGATAAACTCGACGATGTTGAAAAGTTAGTGTTTCATGCATCTGATATGAGCAAACAACTATTAACGTTTGCGCGCAAAGATGATGTGGAAAAGAAAATGTTTGATATGGCTTCATTTATTAATGAAGCATTAAAGTTAGGTGTGATTTCCTTGTCTTCACGAATTAAAATTGAAAAGGATTTGACGAAATCTCCATTACCTATTTGTGGTAGTGCAACACAATTGCAGCAAGTTTTATTAAATTTATTGAATAATGCCAAAGATGCTTTATCTAATGTACAAGAGCCCGAGATTAGGGTGATACTCAAACCTTTAGACGAAGCAAAACAATTGCGTGAGAAACACCCCGATTTAGAAGGTAAATGGTTGTATTTATGCTTTTGTGATAATGGCGAGGGCATATCGCAACAAAATTTGGTACATATTTTTGAACCATTTTTTACGACAAAGGAACAGGGTAAAGGCACAGGTCTGGGTTTGGCTATGTGTTATGGGGCGATTAAGTCACATGGGGGTATGATAGAGGTAGAAAGCACTCTCAAGCAGGGCACATCTTTTCATATCTATTTGCCCTTAGAATTGAGCGCTCAGGAGAAGCAAAAACAAGATGTGCATTTCCAAGGTTTAACGGGCAATGCGGAAACGATACTCATTGTTGATGATGATAAGGCATTACGTTTGGCACATCAAAGCGCATTGGAAAACTTAAATTATAAGGTTCTTTTAGCTGAAGATGGGCTTGAGGCGATTAAGATTTATGCACAAAAGAAAGAGCAAATTGATTTGGTGATGATGGATAGCATGATGCCAAATATGGATGGTGTGAAAGCTGCACAGCATATTTTAATGATGGACAAACAAGCCAAAATATTTTTTGCCACAGCTTATGAAAAGGATGGCACAACAGGGCGCTGGTTAACCCAAGATGCGAAAGAACTTGATTCAATACGCAGGTTACAAAAGCCTTTCACTATTGAGCAGCTATGCCAAGTCATTCGTGAGGAACTGATGTAAGTATTGATTTTCTTGACGTAGCATACGGTTGCTTCATTGTTTCGTTGGGTTTATCATATCATGATTGCGTTTTGGGTAGGGAGGGCTAATGAAACATTTTGCATACGCAAAGTTTTTGGCTTTTATACCACTGTTTTTGTTGACCACTTGCACAATTGAGCCGCCTGAGTTATTGAAAGTAGGTGTGAATCAATGGCCAGGTTATGAGCCACTTGTTTTAGCGAGAGACTTGGGCTACCTGCCGCAAAAGCAGGTGAAGCTGGTTGAATTGCCTTCAAATACGGAGTCTATAGCCTTACTTCGTACGGGGCGTTTGGATGCTGCTGCTTTAACCTTGGATGAAGCACTCAATGTTATCAGTTTAGGCACAGAGCTTACAATTGTATTGGTATTTGATTTTTCAAATGGTGCAGATGTTTTACTGGCTAATCCCGCATTAAAAAACTTGGTAGATATCCGACATCATCGCGTGGGTGTAGAGACGACTGGTGTTGGCGCACTGTTGTTTCATGCTGCTTTAAATCAGGCGAAGCTTGAAGATGATGATGTGGAAGTTGTGTATTTGCCTGTAGATGAACAGGAAGAAGCATATATGCGTGGTCAAGTTGATGCGGTGGTTACCTTTGAACCAATCAAAAGCAGACTTGAGCAACATGGGGCACATGTTTTATTTGATAGCAGTGAAGCTTCTGATTTAATTGTTGATGTATTGGCGGTACGTAGGGATCAGGTGGAGAAACAAAGCGAGAATATTTTCCAACTGGTGCAGGCTTATGCTAAGGCTCGTTCATATATGACACAATATTCAGAGAAAAGCATGCAGATGATGGCATCTCGTTTACAAATGACTCCCCATCATTTACAGCAAACATATCAAGACTTAATTTTACCCAGTTTAGTGGAAAATATTACTTACTTTTCAGGCGCGCCGTCTAAATTTGAGCACCATACGCATGAAGTATATTCTTTTATGAAGAAGAAAGGTATGTTGCATAGAGAAATATCATTTTCTCATATTCAAGATAAATCTTTTGTGATGCGTGTAAAATTATAATGTTGCAAAGATTTAGTTTGAGTCAGGTTGTTTCTTTTCTGTTTATCTTGCTGGTTTTTCCTGTGGGGTGGTTTGTGATTTCATCTTTATATGTAGGTGCACAACAGCAATTGGCAGAGATGAATCAACATTTGTTTCAAGAGCAGCTTTCCAATCTATCTTTAGAGGTTGTGCGAGATTTGCGGCAAGGCGATATGCAATCAGCCCAGCGTTTTGTGGCGGTTGCGGCTGCCAGTGAAACATTGGTGCATCTTAGTGTCGTGGATAAGTCTGGAAAGATTATGAATTCAACGCGTTATGCATGGCTGGGTAAACAAGCAAAAGATGTGATTCCTGAGTTCAAT
>JALUNK010000103.1 GCA_027055255.1 Ghiorsea sp. | reverse complement strand
GTCTTTACGCGCTCACTGAGCATATCCTTGGGCTTATGCAAACCAACGGTGGTGCAATCTCTTTTCATGATTGGATGCAGGTAGCTCTTTATGAGTCTAAGCTTGGGTATTATGAAAGCGAAAAAATCTTTGGTAAACAAGGTGATTTCACCACTGCTGCCGCCATGGGCAACTGGCTTGCTTTGGGCTTTGCTGAAAGCATAAGCAAGAGTTGGAAAGCTTTGGGGCAGCCGCAAGCTTGGACACTGATTGAGCAAGGTGGCGGCAATGGCGATTTATTGGTCGGAGTGCTCCAAGCTTTGGCAGAGCATGATGTAATGCCTTCACAAATTTTCGCCGTAGAAACCAGCGAACAATTACGCCAACGCCAAGCTGAAAACTTTAAGGCGCACGGCTTTGAGGTATCTGTAGTTTCCACCCTTCAAGATATTGAGCCTACGGATACCGCTATCATGTTTAGCAATGAGCTGCCCGATGCTTTCCCTGTGCAAGCCTTTATCTACCATAACGAGAAAACCTTAGAGCGCGGTGTGGATTGGGATGGTGAGAAGTTTGTTTGGGCAGAGTTGGAGCCTTTAGATACCCTCATACAAGAAACAATTCAAGCACAGTGGGCAGACAACTACTGCAGCGAAATCAACCTTCACCTTGCAGTTTGGCAGCAAGACATCAGCCGCTTGTTTGAGCGTGGTGTGGTGCTTACCGTAGATTATGGCTATACCCAACAAGAATATTATCGCGCCCAACGCATGGAAGGCACGCTGATGGGGCATTATCAACATCAAGTGGTGGACGATGTACTTAAACTCTCTCCCGGTGTT
Source organism: Ghiorsea sp. (assembly GCA_027055255.1). Classification (GTDB taxonomy): domain Bacteria; phylum Pseudomonadota; class Zetaproteobacteria; order Mariprofundales; family Mariprofundaceae; genus Ghiorsea. The sequence continues at coordinate 9,140 of JALUNK010000103.1, read as the reverse complement.
TGCGACATCACTTCCCATGTCGATTTCACAGCCTTAAAAGCAGCAGGTGAAGGGGCTGGCTTACAAACCATTGCTTACACCACCCAAGGCGCATGGCTTGCTCAAGCTGAAGGTGTGCAGCAGCAACTACAAAAGCTCGCTGCCAACCCAAGCGTTGACAACATCGCAGAAATCACACACGCCAAACGCTTGATGTTACCCACTGGCATGGGCGAATCCTTTAAGCTATTGATTCAAGCCAAAGGCTTAGACGATAAACAAGCGAAAACCTTGGTCACGCCTGTGTTTGATCGCCTGAATACACTTTAATTATCAACATGCGAAGCAAGCCAGTTTTCTTTCATCTCTTTATAGGTCAAAGAAACCAAGAACACTTCAAACGCCAACACAACAGGCTGCAAGACCATAAATAAAACATCAATAATGTATAATCCAGTATCTTCTGCATTATCTCCTGATATCGATGAAAGCGCGAACCAAAAAAGAGGCACTACCCCAATAATACAAAAAATTCTAAGACCACTTCCTCTAGTCACCATCCAAGATTGTTTTAGACTGATTCTTTCATCAATAGCAATTGAAGGTAAAACTAAACAAAATCGACCAAGAAAATATGTTTGTAGCATTCCCATTACAATGGGGATAAAAATAGCCCAATTGGAGAATGAAAAGGAGTTAAGCAACGGAATTAATGGTATAGATAAAACCCACGCCAACATAAGCGCAACCACTGCGATAACAATTAGGTTTAAACTAAATACCATCTCTCTTCGAGTAACTGTTAATGCATAAGGCTTTAATGGCTTATCAGCCTGCAACAGCACAAGCCTATGACATACTACTGCAAAAATAGCATAACTGTTCCATATCAATAGAGTGAATACCCAACTTGTCCACTTAGGCATCTCTGGAAAGAAGCTAAAAATCAGATAGTAAAACAAAAACAGGCCGTACATAAGCAATGTAGGAAACAAAAGCACCTTAAAATAATAAACTTTATTAGACCCTAGCATCTCAGCTGCTTGGGAAATAATCCCAAGCACTGAAATCTTATGCACTTCATGACTCATACTATGAGAACAACCAAGGTGCATCAGTTTTACGTGTTTTCTCATACGCTTTGATATTATCAGCTTGTTGCAAGGTCAAACCAATATCATCCAAGCCATTGAACAAGCAGTGCTTGCGGAAATCATCCACCTCAAAGGTAAACACTTGCCCACTTGGTGTGGCCACGGTTTGCGCTTCTAAATCCACGTCTAACTTATACCCTTCATGGCTTTCAGTTTCTGAAAACAACACATCCATTTCTTCATCTTTTAAGACAACAGGTAAAATGCCATTTTTAAAGCAGTTATTATAAAAAATATCCGCAAAGCTTGGTGCAATCACACATGAAATACCATAATCAGCAATGGCCCACGGCGCATGTTCCCTTGATGAACCACAGCCAAAGTTTTCACGCGCCAACATAATTTCAGCACCCTGATAACGTGGCTGATTCAACACAAAATCCTTACGAATCGGGCGATTGCTGCAATCCATTTCAGGTTGCCCCACATCTTCATAACGCCATTCATCAAACAAGAATGGGCCATATCCAGTGCGTTTAATCGATTTCAAAAACTGCTTAGGAATAATCGCATCCGTATCCACGTTTGCCCTATCCAAAGGTACAACCAATCCGTTTAATTTGGTAAATGCTTGCATGATTATTCTCCTGCCTCTTGCCAATCTCTAATATCCACAAAATGCCCTTTAATCGCCGCTGCAGCTGCCATCGCGGGGCTTACCAAATGTGTGCGCCCACCAGCACCTTGTCTGCCTTCAAAGTTACGGTTGGATGTGGACGCGCAACGTTCGCCAGCTTCTAAGCGGTCTGCATTCATCGCCAAACACATGGAGCAACCCGGTGCACGCCATTCAAAACCAGCATCGGTAAAGATTTTATCCAGACCTTCGCTTTCAGCTTGCGCTTTCACCAAACCAGAGCCCGGCACCACCATGGCTAATTTCACGTTATCAGCCACTTGATGCCCCTTAGCAATGGCTGCCGCGGCACGGAAATCTTCAATGCGCGCGTTGGTGCATGAGCCAATAAACACTTTATCAATGTTAATCGCTTGCATAGGCGTGTTTTCTTTCAAATCCATGTATGCAAAAGCTCGCGTCCAACCTTCTTGCTGCACCTCATCCTTAGCATCATCCAAAGATGGTGTGCTTGCAGAAATTGGCACCACCATTTCAGGGCTGGTTCCCCATGTGACTTGCGGCTCAATATCGACTGCATTCAAATGTACTTCTTTATCAAACACAGCATCAGTATCCGAATGCAAATCACGCCATGCAGCTTCTGCTTTATCCCATGTTTCACCTGTTGGGGCGTAAGGTCTACCTTTGACGTAATCAATCGTAATATCATCCACTGCCACCATGCCGCAGCGTGCGCCTGCTTCAATGGTCATATTGCACAAACTCATGCGCCCTTCCATGGACAATTGCTGAATCGCCGAGCCTGCAAATTCAATGGCATAACCCGTACCTCCTGCCGTACCGATTTCACCAATGATATATAAGGCTACGTCTTTGCCCGTAATACCTTGTGGTAACTTGCCATCCACGTTAATCCGCATGACTTTAGGTTTCTTCTGAATCAAGGTTTGTGTGGCTAAGACATGCTCCACCTCGGATGTACCTATGCCCATGGCAATGGCTGTCAATGCGCCATGCGTTGAAGTATGCGAATCGCCGCATACCACCGTCATACCCGGCAAAACCAAACCTTGCTCAGGGCCAACCACATGCACAATGCCTTGGCGCTTATCGCCCATCTTAAATTCAGTAATACCAAACTCATCACAGTTACTATCCAAGGCTTGCACTTGGGTTTTCGCGACAGGGTCGGTGATGCCGTGCTCCAAACCCGTGGTAGGCACATTATGATCGGGTGTTGCCACCGATGCACTCACCCGCCAAGGCTTACGCCCTGCAATTCTCAAGCCTTCAAAAGCTTGTGGGCTGGTCACTTCATGCACCAACTGTCTATCTATATACAATAACACAGAGCCATCATCATTTTCGCTCACCACATGCTGTTGCCAAACTTTTTCAAATAATGTTTTTGCCATGATTAACCACCTCAACCCAATTTCTGAGTCGGCAAAGCTTAACCGCACTTGCGCTTATTGAAAAATGAAATAAAGTACACCTATGGTTGAGATAATCTCATGAATAAACCCTTACCCTCTTACAATGCCTTACGAGCATTTGTCGCCATTGGCAAACATGGCAATCTAAAAGATGCTGCCACCGAGTTATTCGTGACCCCTTCTGCGCTTAGCCACCAAATAAAAAACTTAGAAGCCATGCTTGATAAAGCTTTGTTCACCCGCTCTAAGTCGGGCTTAATGTTAACCCATGATGGTGAGGTGATGCATGAAGAGCTTAGCCATGCTTTTAGTTTAATTCAACAGTCTGTACAAAAACTAGCACAATATCCGCAGCACAATATTTTGAATATCAGCATGCTATCTACCTTTGCCATGCGCTGGTTTATCCCCCGCCTTTCAAGCTTTCAAGAGCAATATCCTGATATTGAAGTGCGCATTTCTACATCCATACACGAGGTCGATTTTGCACGCGAAGATATGGATTGCGCCATCCGTTCAGGACATGGTGATTGGCAAGGTTTACATGCTGAATATTTGTTTACAGAAACCTTTACACCTGTTTGTAATCCAAAGCTCGTCAAGCAATTACAATCACCCCAAGATTTAGCTAAGCTCACCTTATTGCATGCGCGCATGCGCCCTGATGATTGGCAGGTCTGGCTTAAAGCTTTGGACTTAAAACTTCAACCAAGCCACGAACAAACCTTTGAAACTCGCAACTTCGCTATTCAAGCAGCAGTGGATGGTGTGGGCATTGCGATTGTTGATCCATCCTTGGTGGCAGAGGATATTAAAGCAGGAAGGTTGGTCACTCCGTTTTCTCAAACCATGGCGGATAAAAGTGCATATTACTTTGTATATCCTCAAGCAAAGAATGATGATTTAAATATTCAGAACCTTCAGCTATGGCTTCAGCAACAAATATTGAAAAGTACGTTAACCCTTTAATATTTCAGCATCACTTGCATTCCCTCCCTTGTTTACCTATGTTCTCTCTTAGAGGTGAAGCATGGTAGATTTCAGCAAGTTATTTCTCAGAAAGACTAAGCTAACAAAGCTTCTTCTGGTTCCTTTACTACTCGTGGGTGTTTCAGGCTGTAACAATACATCATCTACAACACCCCCGAATAGCTTCTTTACTATCGAACCTGTGACTTATTTAGGTAAAACAACGCCAACTACCATCACACCACAAAACCAAGCTAAAATTTATGCCATTGCCCAAGGTGAGACTGGTCAGTTAGGCACATCAGTTGCCGCAGGAAGCATCAGCGGCGGTAGCTCATCCAACCTTTTTCAAGCAATCAACAACCTTAGTAACATTCATTACACTATCCCAAGCCAGACCATTGCATCAGGTGCCATTGTTCAAACTCAAGAGCAAGGGGCTCTTGGCGGCACAATTACTTGGACAGGCGATATTTCAAGCAGTGGCACTGGAAACCTAAAAGCTGTTTTCGTCAATTACAATGATGGTAGCGGGGCACTCAATGGTACTGTGAACTACGATATTCGTGCCAGTAATATTAACACGGGGCAATTCTATGATATGACCGCGACCTTTGAAGTTTTAGAATTTTCCAGTAAAACAGCGCATATTGCTCAATCAGGTTCATTCAGCATCTTATCATCAAATACAACGACCACATACACTGAAGCAATAACCTTCAATCAAGATTTCACCGATTTACTTGCCAATTTTCAATATCGCTATGAAAACCTCGCTTTTACAACTGTTTTTAATGCAAGTGATCCATCCTTTGCAACACAAGCTGATTTATCTATTTCAGGTCGCATTTATGAACAATCTGAGGGTTATATCGACATCAACACCAACCCTCCTTTTCACTTCAACACTTTAACACAAGCTAATCCTTCATCTGGCATCATTCGTATTCAAGGTGCAAATGGTAGTCTGTTGCAAGCCACAGCCGCATCTGAAACGCGAACGATTCTAGCCCTAGACACCAATGGCGATGGCAATTTTGAGAGCACTGATGTGTTCGCTTGGGGTGATGAGTTTGGTTCACCCCTACCTAACAACGCCCCTGTTATTAGCGGCTTAACCCTTTCCCCTCAGCTTTTAACAACTGCACCTATTGCAGTCTATGTTTCTGCAACTGACCCAGATGGTGACAATCTCATTTATACATACGAATGGAAGAAAAATAATGTGCTTATCCCAAACCAAAGCCACAACATGTTGCCGGCTAATATATTAAGTGATAGTGACTCATTTTCTGTATTGGTAACTGCATCAGATGGTATTTTATCACATAGTTTATCAACAAATGGCATCGCTTATATGCCTTTACAGCCTATTAGTGCAGGCTTTACCACAGCACCCCCTGTAACAGCTCCAAACAATCAAACTTTAAACTTCCAAGTAAATGCGACACAACCCGATGGTTTCCCTATTTCATTTTCAATACTTTACGGCCCTGATAACATGACTGTTGATGCTTATGGAAATATAAACTGGACACCTAAAGAACCGATGTTTGCCAGCAAACTTGATGTCAATTATGCAGTTCGTGCTCAAGTAAGGGATATTTACACAGACATTACTGGATCGACTCAAATCATTGATAACACCCGACAGCAGCCCTTTGTTCGCCATGGTATTCGCTTGCCTGAAAAAGAAAAGTCAATGTATGTCATTGATATGAATAATGATAATCAAAATGAAATCATTCTCGTTAGCACTTCATATAATCAAAAAAGCAGCATCGCCCAACTTCGATTTGACGGTACCAATTATGTCGAAGATTGGATTTTTCCATACGAAATAACTCCAGGAAATCCCATATATTCCACAGCCATAGCAGACTTAAATGGTGATCTAAAACCAGAGATTATTGTCACATCCAAAAACACATTGGCTATTATTGATGGAGCAACACGCGAAATCAGTAACCAAATCACAGTTTCCCAACCTTACTTATTAAGTACTGAAGTTGCTGATTTAGACGGTGATGGCAATCAAGAAATTATAACACTTGCTGCAGTCAGCACTACTTATGGCAATGCTTTTACCCTACAAGTCTATCATGGCAGCACGCTCGCTTTAATATGGGAGTCTACGCAATCAAACCTTGGAAACGTGCTTACCATTGGTAATGTAGATAATGATGCAGCCTTGGAAATGATTACTTCAGAAGGTTTTGTCTTCGATGGTATGACAAAAGCATTAGAATGGAGCTACGGTACACCCTTTGGTGAAGTCATTGATACAGGTGACCTCAATGCCAATGGCATAGATGAGATTATTGCCCTTAAAGCAGGCGTAGGTCTGCAAGCCTACTCCGCAGTAACAAAGACTATGACCCAAACAAACACAAATATTGGACTCGTTTCTCTTACGCTATCTAATATTGATACTGACCCTTATGTAGAAGTAATAGTTGGTGACGGTCAGTATGGTAATGTTACAGCTTATGATGGTCTTTCATTCGCTCAACAATGGTCAATATCAACCCAAGGCTCGGGCGCAGTTAGCTTATCAGTTGGTGATAGTGACAATGATGGTCAAACAGAAGTTCTTTGGGCCTCTGATGTAGCCAACTCAGGACCAAATCAACTGGTTGTAGCAGGCATTGACCCCTACGTTCATGTAAAATGGAAAAGTGATGGTTTCTCTGATTTAAGCACCCCTACTCCACACCTATCACCTTCTACTCAAGTGCAACTCATAGATGCCTTTAAGGGTGGTTTTTTAACGGCCACTGGGATTGGACAAAAAAACGTGACTTTCATGACACCTAGGACATCAAATGGGTATCAAGATACACGAATTATATCTATTAACCCTTTAACTGGTGAGTCCTTGTTAAGCTCAAAACTTAAAAGATATGAAAATATGACTGTGGTTGATTACGATAAAGATGCCATAGATGAAATCCTTTTAGCTGGCACCAGTATTTATAATGGTTACTTCAAAGCATACAACTATTCAACAGACTTTCTTGAATGGACATCCTCAAAATATAGTAATAACCAAATTAATCAGGCTGTTACTAATGCTGATATGAATAATGATGGGTATGAAGATTTAATAAGTATATCTCGTAACGGAACTATTCATATTTGGGATGTTTTTGCCCAACAACTGCTTTGGCAAAGCTCTCAAGTATATAATTCAGTCGGTGATATTACGGTCGCTGACCTCAATGCAGATGGTAACAATGAAATTATTTTTACAGCAACAACTTCAAATGGGGAAGGCAACGTATTTGTTCTGAAAAAGACTGCCAACAGTTATACTCTACGTGGAACAACGAAAGTGATAATTAACCCTCATTCTGTAGATACAAATATATTGGAAACAGGAGACATTAATGGAGATGGACTTCCAGAAATTATTGTTGGCAATGGAAGCTACTACTTAGGCTCCTTTACCGTAGCAGGAGCCCAAAAAAGTAACCTTTTCGTATTAGATGGTATTACATTAACAGAAAAATCTAGTTTTACTGTGCTAGGAACAATTTTTGATGTTTTAGTGAGTGACCAACCTTCTTCCAAGCCTAGCTTGATACTTGGCATAAAAGATATGAACTACCATAACAAACTACTCAAGGTTGATGCCACGACTGGCAGCAGCATTTGGACAGTTGATAAACTCTTAGGTACACCTCAGTTAAACAGTATTCACTTGGCTGATACCAACGGTGATGGAATAAATGAACTAATGATTGGTACAAACCAAGCTATGTATATTACACGCTAATTAGCAACTATCTCCAGTTAGGAACGAAAAATACCCTCAAGTTACCTTGAGGGTATAAAAACATAGGATTAAAGTATCTTAGCTATTCGAATCTGCTACTTCAGTTACGAATAACACCGCAAAAAGAGCCGTTGCCATAATAGCTAGACCATCGCGATATAATACTTTTCCCAACTTCTTAGTAACCTTACGCATAATGTGTCCTCCTTTTACGTTTCGATAGAGCAATAATACACAACGACTATTAGAATAATGTGATGATAACCATAAAATTATAATTAATATTCTTTAATAATATCTGAAGGTTACGCAACTTACCTAACTATTTAACCTTACCTTTTGCTTTATCATGTGTGGATATTTTTACCATATAATCCACCGCTGCTTTCAAGCGCCCGTTAGAGCATTCACCACATCCACCCTTTGCTGGCATGTCTCCATTACCTCGTATGGTAATTTCATAAAGCCTATCTCGCCCTTGATCTAATAATACCGACCATATACTAGGGTCTAAAGTGGGCGCTCCCATCAAACCATCATCATGACACATCGCACAACTGGATTGATATAACTTTTTACCATCCTCAATAGAAAACGATTGTTTTATGTCGAGTTCAACAGGTGGTGTTTTACTATCTATTGTTTTCAAATAGGTCGCAATAGCTTGCAAATCAGTGTCGGCAAGAAAGCGCAAACTATTATGCTCCACTCCACGCATAGGACCTGCCAACTCACCATGAGTTGGCATTTCATTTTTACGGAAGATATCTACAACCTGCTTATTATTAAGATTTTTCAAGCCTGCGGCTGCAATATTTGGTGCATAATAGCCTTCGATAAATGTGCCAGCCAAATAATAATCCCTTTTGGGCACACCCAAATAATTCAACTTCGTATGGCATAAGGCACAATGCCCAGGCCCTTCCACAATGAATTTTCCTCTATTCCAAATGTCTGCTTGGTGCTCATCTGGCTTAAAACCATCATCTGTAAAAGTGAAATACAAAAGTCTCCAGCCCAATTGAAGAAATCTATAATTAAAAGGCCATTTCATTTCCTGCGCATGATTTTCTTGATGTACTGCAGGCACTGCATCCAAATAAGCCTTAATATCCAACACATCTTGTTGACTCATTTTATTAAAATAATTGTATGGAAATACAGGGTAATAATAGGAGCCATCAGGCGCAATACCTTCACGCACAGCTTTCACAAACTGCTCATCCGTCCAACTACCTATGCCA
>JALUNK010000102.1 GCA_027055255.1 Ghiorsea sp. | reverse complement strand
GCTATTTTCTCAGAAAAAGATTCTCATGCTGTGTATTTCCTCAATTCATTGGGTGTTACGCGCTTGGATGTGACCACATTTGTGTCGCATGGTAGCGACCATGTGCAATCATCATTGGAACAGCATATTGAAATTGGCACTGCATCCAATAAAACAGATGCATCGCCCTTAATGCGCTATTGTGAAAACTTAACGGATAAAGCTTTACTTAATGAGCTTGACCCATTGATTGGACGTGAAAAAGAACTGGATAGATGTTTACATATCCTTTGCCGCCGCAAGAAGAATAATCCGATTTTAGTTGGTGAAGCAGGCGTGGGCAAGACTGCAATTGCAGAAGGTTTGGCGATGCGAATCATCCAAGATGAAGTGCCAGGAATTCTAAAAGATGCACAGGTCTATTCTTTAGATATGGGTGCATTAATGGCAGGCACGAAGTACCGTGGTGATTTTGAAGAACGGCTTAAAGCTGTGCTTAAAGCACTGAAAGAAGAAAAGAATGTGATTTTATTTATTGATGAAATCCATACCATCATCGGCGCAGGTTCAGTCAATGGTTCAGCTATGGATGTATCCAATTTACTCAAACCCGCGTTGGCGAATGGTGAGCTACGCTGTATGGGTGCAACAACCTATCAAGAATACCGTCAAACCTTTGAGAAGGAGAGTGCATTATCACGCCGCTTCCGTAAGGTGGATGTGATTGAACCAACCATTCCACAAACCGTAGATATTCTCAATGGTCTGAAGTCACGCTTAGAAGAACATCATGTGATTAAATACAGTAAAGCAGCCATTACTGAAGCTGCCAAGCTTGCTTCACGTTATATTACAGATAGACACTTGCCAGACTCTGCGATTGATGTATTGGATGAAGCGGGTGCATCGGTGCATTTGCAAACAGCAAACAAACGCAAAAAACAATTGGGTGTGCATGATATTGAAGCGACTGTGGCATCAATGGCACGTATCCCTGCAAGACAAGTTTCATCGTCAGACAAAAAATCATTGGTTAATTTAGAGCGTAATTTAAAACTATCTGTATTTGGTCAAGATGATGCGATTGAGCAATTATCTTCGAGCATTAAACTGTCTCGTGCTGGATTGGGCTCACCCGATAAACCTATTGGCAGTTTCTTGTTTACTGGGCCAACAGGTGTAGGTAAAACGGAAGTGGCAAAACAGTTGTCACGCATTATGGGTGTGGAGCTTATTCGCTTTGATATGTCGGAGTATATGGAATCTCATGCGGTGTCTCGCTTGATTGGTTCTCCTCCGGGTTATGTGGGTTATGAACAAGGTGGGTTACTGACAGATGCGATTAACAAACATCCGTATTGTGTGTTGCTTTTGGATGAAATTGAAAAAGCACATCAAGATATTTTTAATGTGTTATTGCAAGTCATGGATCATGGGACATTAACCGATAACAATGGTAAATCAGCTGATTTCAGGCATGTGGTTTTGATTATGACAAGTAATGCAGGCGCATTCGAAATGCAGCAAAATGCGATTGGATTTAATCCCAACAGTAATGTTGGGCGGGATGAAGAAGCAATCAAACGTTTATTTACACCCGAATTCCGCAATCGTTTGGATGCGATGATTCCATTTAGTGCATTGACTGAAGAGGTGACGATGCATGTGGTGGATAAATTTATCATGGCATTGGAAATGCAGCTTCAAGAGAAGAAAGTAGAACTGGATGTTACCCCTGCTGCGCGGAAATGGTTGGCCAAGAAAGGTTATGACCCATTGATGGGTGCGCGCCCTATGGAACGATTGATTCGGGAACAAATCAAAAAAGCTTTGGCAGAGAAAATCTTGTTTGGTGACCTGCAAAAAGGCGGTATCGCACATGTGGATGTGGATGGTGATGCCTTAACAGTCAAACTTGAGGAAGAAAGCTGCGAAGCTTAAATGAGTAAGCAGCAAAATTGGCGTAACCCAAACTATTCCAAGGATGTAAAAACGTATGCGGCAGACAGTGATAAGCGTGCCTCTGTTGCCATGTCTATCCAGCTCAATGCCATCGGGGTGGTCTCAAGCCCCTACAAAGAACGCTTTGCCACACCAAGGCAACCTGCTTATGCCGTGGATGATAAAGCTGCAAGTATTACGCTTTATCCAGGGCAAAATTTTGAACAAGCCCTGCAAGATTTGGAAACATTTTCACATATTTGGGTGATTTATTGGATGCATTTGAACCAAGGTTGGAACCCTTTGGTGAAACCGCCGCGCGACAAGGATCATAAACATGGTGTGTTTTCTACGCGAGCTCCACATCGCCCGAACAGTATGGGGCTGTCTGTTGTACCTTTGAACAGTATTGATGGGCGTGTTTTGCATATTGGTAACCATGATATGTTGGATGGTACACCCGTACTCGATATCAAACCGTATATTGCTGAATCGGATGTCATGCTTGATGCAAATCAGGGTTGGTTGGATACCCTTTGACATTCAAACCTTTTCTTTAATAATCCAGAGCATATGAAATGTACAACATGCGGAACACACTACCCTGAAAATAAAGTTTTTTGCTTAACGTGTGGGGAATTGCTTGCGAGTGAAGATGGTCAGGCAAGACTTGGCGAGTACGTTTTACTCGAAAAACTAGGGCAAGGCGGTGTTGGCGTTGTTTACCGCGCCAAGCATCAAGACATTGACCAAGATGTTGCGATTAAAATTTTAAACCCTAAAAGTTTTGGTGATAAAAAACATAAACAACGTTTTCGCCGTGAAATTCGTATGCATTCTCAGTTGCAGCACCCTAATATTATTCATTTTATTGATGTGTATGAAGAAGGTGAGATTGTTGCATTGGTGATGGAAATGCTTTCTGGATGTAACCTTAAAGAATATATCAATCATAAGGGTGTATTGCCGCTGGCAGAAACATTGCGTATCGCAACTGATGTCTTATCGGCTTTAGAAGAAGCGCATCAACATGAAATGATACATAGGGATTTAAAGCCATCCAATATTTTCATGACAGATAATGATGAAGTAAAATTGATGGACTTTGGCTTGGCAAAAACATTAAAAGGTAACGAAGACATTACAGATAGTGGCGTGACAGTAGGCACATATATGTATATGGCACCCGAGCAAATTTTGGGTCAAGAAATTGGTGTTTATACTGATTTATATGCCCTAGGCATTGTGTTGTACCGTATGACGACAGCGGTTCTTCCCTTTATGTCGACAGGTGGTGGTGAGTTTGAGATTATGGAGAAGCAGGTGCGAAAGTCACCGCAAAATCCACAAGAGCTTAATCCTGAAATACCTGATGATTTAAATGAAATCATTTTACACTTATTGGCAAAAAAACCTGAGAATCGTCCCAAGACTTGCTTGGAAGTGATTCGAGGTCTTAATCGTATTAAGCAGTCTTTAATGCCGAGCTTAACTGAAGAAGATGCTGAGACTACATTTTCAGAACTCAATACCAGCATTAGCAAACTCAGTGGAGAGTTTGCTACAGCGGGTCATAGCGATGAACAAAGTAAACAAACTGTTGATTTTCATACTCTATTGAGTGCGTTTTCAGTAGATTCTAAGGTTGCACCAGAACACCCCAGATTTGATATGCGGCATCCACCAAGCTTAAGTAAAGAAGTGTTGAAAAGCCTTAAAACAGCGATTTCAACGATTCCGCCATTACCTGAAATTTGGTATGAAGTGCAGCGCGTGTTTGAAGATGAAACGAGTTCTCCATCTGATTTGGCTAAGGTAATCTCTCAAGATGCAGTGCTCACTGCGCATGTTCTCAAAAACTGCAATACCGCAGCCTATTTACCTTCAGGAGCCAAGGAAAATACAGATGTTGCCTTAGCGCTTACACGTATTGGTATGGATGCTGCGCAAAGTTTAGTGTTAAGCGCTGTTGTTCCTGACTTTTCAACATCACCAGCATCATCTGTGGATGTGCGAGGGATTTGGTTTCATGGACAGGCTATCTCCATGTTTGCTCGAATTTTATCTGAATTTAGCCCTGTTGTAGATGCGCAGTCGGCTGCCATGTTTGGTTTGTTACATGATATTGGTAAGTTGGTTATTCTGCACCTTGAGTCGGATAATAAGCTGACGCAACTCAAACAACATATTGATGATGGTCAGGATGCATTGTTGGCAGAAATTGATGTACTTGGATATTCACATATTGATGCAGGTATGATGTTAGCATTGCATTGGAAATTGCCGAGAAAAGTTCACCGGTTTATTTATTATCATCATTTTCCATGTTGGCAAAAGCCAGAGACTTGGCCGCCAGATGTGCAAGCATCCACAATGTTGGTTCATATTTCGCACTTGGTGTTAAGCTCGCTTAGCAAGGATGATATCTATGATGGTGTTTGGGCAAATACACATCGTACTCATGTGAAAAGTTCGGCAGCGATTTTACATAACCCGCTTCGTTTACCTGTGAAAGATGCATCGCTGTATAGTAATATGCGCGTAAAACTTAAACATTTGCAACGCTTGTTTCCTGATTTGTTCCCTTGATGGGCAGGGTATAAGAGTGCTTGCTCATCAAAGCATAACTAAGCATGATACGCTTTACGTGACAAAGAGAAGGGGAGAAATGCATGATTAGTTGGCTTTCAGGTGTAGTTCGAGAACTTGACCCTTCAGGTTTGCTTGTGCTCAATGTGAATGGTGTGGGTTATGAGGTCTCGGTCAGTATGCAGACTTTGGTATCGTTGAAGTTGGGTGAAGTTGCCGAGTTGCAAATTCATAGTCATGTGCGCGAAGACCAATTTACCTTGTTTGGTTTTGCCGACAATAAAGAACGTGCATTGTTTCGTAATCTCAACAAAGTATCGGGCATTGGTGCCAAAACAGCGCTTAACTTAATGTCTGGCATGAATGCAGTTGATTTGATGCAAGCTATTGAAAATAGTGATGATGTTGCCATCGCTAGAACACCAGGTATTGGTAAAAAAACAGCACAACGTTTGATTCTAGAGTTGCGAGGCAAGCTTGTAGATGCTGATGTTGTTGCAGGTGTTTCAGCAGGAAACACTTTACAGCATGATGTTAAATCAGCATTGGTAAATTTGGGTTATAAACCTGTTCAGATTGATAAGGTGCTCAAGGTTGTAGATAGCTCGCTTGGCTTTGAAGAAATGTTCCGTGTTGCGCTCAAAGCATTATGAGTGAGAACAGATCATGAACTTTGAACCTTTTGATAATGATGACGAGAGTTTTGATGAGCGTGTGATCTCTGCAGGGGCGCAGGGTGAAGAAGTTTGGGATTCAGCATTGCGCCCAAAATCGTTGGATGAATATGTTGGGCAGTCCAAGATTTGTCAAAATTTAAAAGTATTCATTCAAGCAGCAAGTAAACGTAAAGAATCCTTAGATCATGTTTTATTGTATGGGCCTCCAGGCTTAGGTAAAACCACACTAGCCAATATCATTGCCAATGAAATGGGCGCACAGATTCGCTCAACCTCAGGGCCTGTGATTGAAAAGCCGGGTGATTTGGCTGCGATGTTAACCAACCTTGAAGAAGGTGATGTGTTGTTTATTGATGAAATCCATCGTCTTAACCCACAAGTAGAAGAAATATTATATCCAGCCATGGAAGACTTTCAGCTTGATATTATGATTGGGCAAGGGCCTGCGGCGCGTTCCATCAAAATGGATCTACCACGTTTTACACTACTTGGTGCAACCACACGTGCAGGGCTGCTGACCAACCCCTTGCGTGACCGCTTTGGTATGATGATGCGTTTGGAGTTTTATAATCATGCTGATTTAAGTCATATTGTGAAGCGTTCTGCATCTTTGTTGGACATTACAACCAATGGAAAAGGTGCTGAAGAAGTCGCACGCCGTTCGCGTGGTACACCACGCATTGCTAACCGTTTATTGCGTAGGGTGCGTGACTTTGCCGAAGTCGAACACGATGGCGAGATTACATTGAAGGTTGCACAATCAGCTTTAGAGCGTCTTGATGTGGATGAATATGGTTTGGACTACCTTGATAGGAAACTGTTGGCTGCTTTAATTGATAAATATGCAGGTGGTCCTGCAGGTCTTGATACTTTGGCAGCATCGATTGCTGAAGAGCGAGATACGATTGAAGATGTTTTAGAACCATACTTGATGCAAGAAGGGTTCCTTACACGTACACCACGTGGTCGCAAAGCTACGCCACTGGCGTACACGCATTTAAAACGGGATTTACCAGAGCCTGACAAACAAGGATCATTGATATGATGTATAAGATTGCTACGACTGTACTACTGTTGGCTTTGTTGGGGTTAAATGCTTGCGACACACCTCCAGCGAATAGTTTGGTAGGCAGTTGGAAGTCGGATAAAAGTAAAACACTGGCATCCATGCATGGTATGAAAGATATACCTGATGAAACCAAAGCTTATTTGGAGAAGAACTTTTTTGGGCGTTTAACCATGAATTATACTGAAAACACGTATAGCGCTATTCTTGAAGGTGAAGAAGATGTTCGCCCTGATAGTTATCCTTACCGCATTATTGAAGAAACAGATGATTATTACATTATTGAAAATGAATTGTTGGGCACAAAATTCAATAAGAAACTATTTAAAGATAGAGCTTGTTATTATGAGCTGACTTCGGAATGGAATTTCCGCGAATACTTTTGCAGGGTAGATTAAGGTAATATGCAGAGTTTCGATGTTCGTGTTTATTATGAGGATACCGATGCAGGTGGGGTGGTATATCACTCCAATTATTTGAACTTTATGGAGCGAGGACGCACCGAAGCCTTGCGGTCATTGGGGTTATCCAATAGTGGTCTTATGCAAGATGAGGATATGATTTTTGCGTTAACACGGACAGATGTTCGTTATCGCCGCCCAGCTATGTTGGATGATTTACTGACAGTTCGCAGTCAACTGCTTACGGCTAAAGGTGCAAAAATGGAGTTTCATCAAAGTGTATGTCGTGGTGATGAAGTCTTGGTGGAAGCAGATATTACCTTGGCATGCATTAGTACGACAGGGCGACCTAAACGAATTCCAGAGATGGTGTTAGAGCAGTGCAAACAGGAGCTAGGAACATGAATGATAGTTTGTCTATTTGGACGTTGGTTTTAGATGCAGGTCTTGTTGTACAAATTATTTTACTGATTTTGTTGAGTTTGTCGTTTTTATCATGGGCGATTATTTTCAATAAATGGCGTGCTTTTCGTGCGGGTAAAGCAGCAGATGCAGCGTTTGATACGTTATTTTGGAGCGGTTCAAACTTGGAAGATATCGCCAAACAAGCAGAGTCCATCAAGCATAGTGCTCAAGCCATGGTGTTTCTCAAAGGTTTTGCTGCTTTTAACAAAATGAAGCAAGAGCAGCGGGGTAGTGCATTAAACATTCGCCATGCTGTTGACCATACATGGACAGCGCAAATGCATAAGTTTGGCGCGGGTTTATCCTTTTTGGCGACAGTGGGTTCAACGGCACCGTTCATTGGCCTGTTTGGTACGGTGTGGGGCATTATTGATGCCTTTCAAAATATTGGTATCACACAAAACACATCTTTAGCCACAGTTGCACCGGGTATTGCAGAAGCATTGGTGGCGACTGCATTTGGTTTACTGGCGGCTATTCCTGCGGTGATTGCCTACAACGCATTCACAGGCAAAATGAAAGCGTTGAATAGCAGCTTGGATGGCTTTAGCACAGAATTTATGAGCGTGCTCACACAGCACGCTAAGAAATAACATGAATAGCTCAAAAAAACATTCCGAATGGGATAATGAAGGACAGTTGATGTCACAAATCAATATCACACCCATGGTGGACGTGATGCTGGTATTGTTGATTATTTTTATGGTGGCTGCGCCCATGCTTACCCAAGGTGTGAATGTAGATTTACCCGATGCCACAGCCCCACAAATCCGCCAACAAGTTGAGCCGCTGGTGATTTCAATCAAGAAAAATGGTGATTTGTATATTCAAAATAAACAAATTGATATTAAGCAGTTAGCACCACGTATTGCCTCTATGCGCAAGGCTAAACCTAAGCTTCCTGTGTTTATTCGCGGTGATGGGAAAGCGCCTTATGAGTATGTGGCTAGGGTGATGGGTTTATTAGAATCAGCAGGTATCAAACAAATTTCTTTGGTTACAGAACCACAACGATAACCAGCTGATGTTAGACAAGCGCGACCTCACATTAGCCTTTGCGCTCCACCTCTTTGTCGTTGGTTTACTTTTGCTGGCCAACCAATGGCATATTGAACATAAAAAAATGCCTGAGCGGGTGATGCAGGTGAAAATGGTGAGCTTACAGGAGCTTCAAGCTATGATACGGAAGCCTGTTGCAAAAGTAGAGACCAAAAAACCAAAAAAAAAGGTGCCAGCCAAACCAAAGCCAGTACCTAAACCAGTCAAACCCAAACCCGTAATTAATCCCAAACCAACGCCGCGCAAAAAGAAAGTAGTGGAAGAATATCTGGATTATGATCCGTTTGCGCCCATGGAGTCTGAGCCCAAGAAGCGGGTGAAGAAAAAAGTTAAATCTGAACAAGTTTTGAATGATATGCTGAAAAACCAAATCACAGATGCGGAAATGAACCGTTATATTGTGGGTATGCAGCAAGCGGTTGAACAGCAATGGAAAGTGCCGACTGAAATGATGGCTAAATTATCCAGTCCTTTGGTTGAACTCAAATTGCTACCCAATGGTAAGGTCTCATCTGTACGGATTTTAGAATCATCTGGCTCTAAACAGTTGGATGCCACACTTTTGCAAGCGATTTATGCTGCCGCACCGTTTGATATTCCAAGCCAACAATACGGTTTGTTTAAAACCAATATGATTCGTTTTCATCCTTTACAA
Organism: Ghiorsea sp.; assembly: GCA_027055255.1. Lineage (GTDB taxonomy): Bacteria > Pseudomonadota > Zetaproteobacteria > Mariprofundales > Mariprofundaceae > Ghiorsea. The sequence continues at coordinate 1,202 of JALUNK010000102.1, read as the reverse complement.
TAAAGTTTTAGCGAGAAGCTAAGGCTTTAATCACATCGTGTTTACTGACCAAGCCTTCTACACTATCACCATTGATAACGGGTAGGTGGTGGACATTAGCATCACTCATCAATGTTGCTAAATCATTAAGAGAAGTATCAGGAGACACGGTTTTTAAATCGGTGCTCATCAACTCCACAGCTGTTAAAGCTTCCAAACGTTTCATTTCTTGTTCAAATTTTTCTTCGCCAAATGGAATAACCATGTCCAGCACAGCAATGGCCGTGGGGATATGTAAGTTGGCTTGCTGGTCAATTAAATCTGATTCAGTAACAATACCTTGAAGGCGTTGCTCGCCATCCAAGACTAAAATATAATCGGTATTCGTGTCGGCAAACTGGGTCATAATCGTTTGTATGGGTGTGTCCAAGGTGCAACTTTTAGGGTTGGTATTCATAATGCTTTTAGCTGTAATCATGACAGTCTCCTTACGATTTTTATGAGGTGTTGAGTATAACACTTATTCCCATACTCGCCAACCATCTAACATGGGGAAATAAAGGGCAGCTTTGATATTTCGTTCGGGTTCCAGTGCTTGCAACACTTTGACATAATTGGGCAGTTGGGGTGTATCCATTGTGTAACGTTTAAGCTCTTGGTCTAGCCAAGTATCCATGTCATCTTCAAAATGAGCACCTGTTTTATAATCAATAATCCAGCGTGTCCCATCCTTATCAATAAAGCTGTAATCCAATACCATATGTTTGCAAACACCTTCTTCGGTATAGGTCAGTGCCCACTCGCTCTGTTTATCTTGATGTTCTTGGGATAAAATCCATTGAAAGCGACTACTTGTAAAACAAGCGTCTAACCCTTTATAGCAACGTTTTAAAGCACTGTTGAAATATGCTTTGCTTATACCTTCACGGTGTAGGATATGTGCCATCAGGGCAGTTAACTCATCATCTTTAGGGTTGGTCCATTGCGATAAACCGCGCTCAGCAATGCGTTGCAAAGCAGCATGTAATGCAATGCCGACTGCCTTGGCTTGCGCACCTGCCCAAGAAAACTCTGGTTTTAGTGGTGATTGTTGTAGCTGCTGCTTCTGTTGTTCGGGTTTGATAGCGGCATATGGTATTGCTGTTTGAAGGCTGGCAGGCAAATGTTTGGCTTGCAATATAGCCGTATCAGGCATTTGGTTTTGAATGGGTTCATGCCACACC
>JALUNK010000101.1 GCA_027055255.1 Ghiorsea sp. | reverse complement strand
GTGGAGGAATCTTAAGACCTCTCGACTACGCTGGAGGTGACAGTCTCCTCCTTTGTTCATCTGCGCCGAAGTCTTTTTGCAGTACACAGAATAATCTGTCATGCTATACCTAGTAGAAATCAAACGTGCATAACCCTGTCATTCCGACCGCAGTGGAGGAATCTTAAGACCTCTCGACTACGCTCGAGGTGACAGTCTCCTCCTTTGTTCATCTGCGCCGAAGTGTCTTGTAAAAAAGGATAAGCGCAGTAACACGCGCCCTTTTTTACAAGTAAACGAAGGGGAAAAGCAGATTATAAAGGGCAATTTCTTTGCTTCGTTTCTTTGTTGGCAAAGAAATGAAGAAGCTCCTTCAACGCAAAGTATCTTTTGGACATTCCCTCTTTTCATGTAAGCTTCAACTTCACCAAGGGGGCAAACCATGCAACGCGAAATCTTTGTTTATGATATTGAAACCGTACCTGATGCCGATGCAACGCGGCGACTGCTTGGTAAGCAAGACATGGACGACTTTGAAGCCCGCGATGCCCTATCTGCCTATTTCTTAGAAAAAACCGATGGTAAAAATGATTTTCCTCGCCAGCCCTTTCATCAAGTTGTTGCCATCAGTTATGTCCATTTAACCCGCGAAATCGGTGAAGAAGGCAGCGAGCTTGCCATCAAACGCATTGCCACAGGTGGCACAGCCGAATCCAGCGAAGAAGACATGCTAAAAGGCTTTTTTAACATCATTGAAACCCGCGCACCGCAACTGGTCAGCTTTAATGGCAGAGGTTTTGATATGCCCGTGCTCAAATATAGAGCTATGGTACATGGTTTATCCTGTCCAAGATGGTTTAAAGAAGGCGATAAATGGAACAATTATGAGTCCCGCTATGCCCATAACTATCATTTGGACTTGTTGGAAGTATTATCTGATTTTGGTGCATCTGCCCGCTGCTCCATGCATGAAGTGGCGACTGCTTTTGGCATACCAGGCAAGTTAGACACAGCAGGTGATGATGTGCGTGGCATGTTTGAAGGCGGAGAAATTGATGCTATCCGCAATTATTGTGAAACTGATGTTTGCACCACGGCTTTAATCATGTTTCGTTGGATGCTTTTTAAAGGCGAACTTTCCGAAGGTGCTTATGCCAGAGCCATCTTGGGTATGCGCAACTACCTTGAATCCGAAAGCGAACATCGCCCACATTTCGCAGAATTTTTAAATGCTTGGCAAGACACATAATGCCAACCTTGCAACTGACTGCGTTTGACATTCCAACAAGCTCACTTCACATTACAACAATGAAAGTATGCTACAAACATGTATTCCTCATTTTAGCCTTAATAATGTAATAATGAAGAAAATATGTCCACCTATAGGAGGCAATAATGCGGAATACTGATTACTCCTATTGGTATAGTTATGCTTTTAAATCCAGCTTGTAATTTCTATAAAAGGCTCTAAAATAAGCTTTGTTTTAAAACCTTATTTTAGGAGGCGAAGATGAGACAAGTTTTATCCAGTTGTTCTGCAAGTATTTCAGAGCTAAAGAAAAATCCCACAGCGCTATTGAATGATGCGGAAGGTGCTCCTATTGCAATTCTAAATCACAATACTCCAGCGGCTTATTTTGTGCCTGCTGAAACTTATGAATGGTTAATGGATAAATTAGAAGATTTTGAATTAGCTCAGATTGTACGAGAGCGATCACATGAAAAAACCGAAGCAGTAGAAGTGAATTTGAATGACCTATAAAGTTAAATTTCTTCCCAGTGCTATGAAGGAATGGAAGAAGCTAGCTCCCCCAATACAAAAGCAATTCAAAAAGAAGCTTACTGAAAGAGCTGAAACACCTCATAACCCAGCCAGTCAGTTACGAGGGTTTCAGAATGTCTATAAGATTAAACTGCGCTCCGTTGGATACCGTTTGGTTTATGAAGTAAATGATGATGAGATAGTCATTTTTGTTATTGCGGTAGGCAAAAGAGACAAAGGGTTGGTGTATGCAAAAGCAGAAGAACGCCAATAGGCATAACCAGTCAAATCCAGTCGGACTCGCTTCGCTCGCCGCTGATTTGGGTCGTTATGTTTTATAGGAGTAAGAATGTATTGTTTTAAAAGGATATTTTTAACTCTATTGATAAGCGGCATGTTTCTTCCTCAGCTTGCAACAGCCAGCCAACTTTTTCAGCCTTTTATTGAAAAGTTAAAAAAAGAAGGCTGCATTATTCCAACACCGCCTAAGGCTGTAGCAGGATTTCCTAGTTATACCTATACTTATACCATATCGGGTGAATTCGCTCATGTTGGACAAGAAGACTTGGCAGTGCTTTGTGACATGGGCAATAAAAGGTATATTCGAATTAAATGGGGTGGAGAGTTTCGGTGCAACTCAACAATAGAGGCATCCCTTGGGGACTCTATAGAAGCTGTTGGAAAGCCATATATATTAATCCATTATGAATCATATGGTGGAGAAGTTCCTCCTGAAATAAGACACAAGGGCATTAATGATATTTTTTTGGGAAAAGCCTCAGTTGTCCATTACTGCCATAAAAGTAAGTGGCTGGAGTTAACTGGTGCTGATTAAACTCAAACATAACAAAAAAATAGAGAGGGGCGTACTATCGCACACCCCTCATTTAGTTCGTTAGGCA
>JALUNK010000100.1 GCA_027055255.1 Ghiorsea sp. | reverse complement strand
CTTTAGATCACGCTATTGACACAATTTTTTCCTAAGTTTTCAACATGACTGAAGTTGTAGAACTACAAGAACGCTCTGCTGAAGACTTGGCTTATTGGGAAGCATTAAACTGTCGCTTTCCTGATGCTGATAGAGTTTTTGATGAGTGCATCAAAGAAGCCAAAGCATTATTAACACCTGCGGGGGTGGATGCTTATATCGAAAATGCTCGATTCATTGGAAAAATGGGGCGTGGTGTTGAACCCTTACTTATTTATTTGGAAGAAACACCCTCAGTGGCATCCATTGTGGGTGAAAAAATACTGCCCGAAATCAAAGATTTTTGTTTATTTTTATCAACCAATACAAACTTCAAAGCAATGCTGCCTTTTTTACAAACCCTAGCTGCTGTAACCCGTCGCTTGCACAGCTATGAACAACTGCATTGCTATTTTGATATACTCAAAGATATGTTGGATAAAACAACTGCATCGGTACATGGGCATCATAAAACATTCCCAAGCCCTGGTTTACCCTTATTGCTTGAGCAATCCCCCCGTTTACTCAAAGCACTTAGCCTTGAAGGCTATAAAAACTGGGTTGATTATGGCGTAAAGTATTATAACAAACACCCTGAGCGCCAAAAAGATTATTTCAGTCTGCAATCACCTGATGCTGTGGCTGTCATGCAACGCGAGCGTCATGGTACATTAATGGTGGATCATGAACGCCAGCTTGATTTGTATTTGCGCGGATTATGGGAAGATAGTGATTATTTAGTTCCTTACTCATCAGCTTTTGATGAATTGCGCAAACCCATGCCTTATTATGATAAATTAGGTATTCGTTTACCTGATGTTTATGATGATAAGCATGGTGTATCAGGCATTGACCGTTACCGCGCCACTTTAGCGCATATGGCAGCACATCGCCGTTGGAGCAGTCAGATGGTTGTTGATAACTGGAGTCCGTTTCAACGTGTTGCTGTGGAAACATTTGAAGACTCTCGTGTTGAGTATTTAGCAATCAAAGAGTTCCCAGGTCTACGCAAGCTTTTCCTTGCTTTGCACCCTTTGCCTAAAGAAGAAGATTTAGAGATTGAAGGGGAATCTATGGTTCGCCTTAGATTAGCTTTGTTTTCTCGGGCTGTGCTTGACCCTGATTTTGAAGTCAAACATGATGACATCAGAGAATCCGTTAAACGCTTCTTTATTGAAATGGAAAAAGGCGGTGACTCCAGCAGTGATAATATGGCAAGCCTTGCTCTAAGTTTTACTGCACGTACCCGTAGGCAAACAGATTTATCACCGAAAATATACTTTGAAAATACTGAAGTAGATTACCGCGATGATAACCGTCATTTATGGATTTATATTGAACAAGGTGATGAAGAAGAAGCCACATTTGACCACCTTGAAGAACAAAGTCCTGAAGATGAAGTAAGTTCATTACCCCCCCGCCACTATCATGAGTGGGACTATAATTCACAACATTACCGCCCTGATTGGGTGAGCGTGTATGAAGCTATTCACCCCAGTGGTGATGCCAATGTCATTGATAAGATTCTTGAAAAACATGGTGCGCTTGCCAAACGTCTTAAAGCCATCCTTGATGCTTTAAAACCACAGCAGAAAGTACGCATTCGCTATCAAGAAGAAGGTTCTGAGCTTGATTTGGATGTAGCAATTCGCTCATTGATTGACTTAAAAAGTGGTTCGCAGCCTGATATGCGCATCAATATGAGCCATAAAAATGATGGGCGTGATATTGCAGTGATGTTGGTTTTGGATTTATCACAATCCTTAAATGAAAAAGCCAAAGGTAGTCAACAAACCATTCTTGAGCTTTCACAAGAAGCTATCACATTGCTTGCTTGGACCATTGAACAGCTGGGCGATAAATTTGCTATTGGTGGCTTTAACTCCAATACACGCCACGATGTTAGATATTCGCATATCAAAGGTTTTGGTGAACATTTCGATACTGAAGTGAAACGCCGTTTAGCCGCCATGGAAGCTAAATATTCAACACGTATGGGTGCAGCAATGCGTCATGCTGGGCACTATTTACAAGGACAAAAAGCAGATAAGAAACTGATGCTTGTATTAACCGATGGTGAACCTGCAGATATTGATGTCGATGATGATCAACTATTGATTCATGATACGCATCAAGCAGTGAAAGAATTGGCTGCAGATGGTATTTACAGCTATTGCATCAATCTAGACCCCAAAGCAGATGAATATGTGCAAGATATTTTTGGTAAGCACTACACAGTGATTGATAATGTGGACAAATTACCCGAAAAATTACCACAAATCTTCATGGCTTTGACCAAGTAAAATATGGATGCACGGCAACGACAGCGCATTATTGATAAACATAGTGATAGTTTTACCCGCTATGGCTACCATCCCAATGCACTGTACTGGAGTGGCCGTGACATCCAAGTATTACGCTTTAAAGTCTTAGCTGATATAGGTATTCAAGCGCATGATACGGTATTGGATGTAGGTTGTGGTTTTGGTGATTTTTATGCGTGGAGTGCTGAACATCAATGCCCTCTTGAGTATACAGGCATTGATTTATCCCCTGATTTATTAGCCCATGCTAAGAAACAGCACCCACAAGCTACATTTTTTACTGGTGACTTATTTGATTTAGAAACAACAA
>JALUNK010000099.1 GCA_027055255.1 Ghiorsea sp. | reverse complement strand
GTGCGCAAGCATCCAGCGCAATCTCGCACATTTCCTCCGCCAATTCACGGGCTTTTGTCACACCCAACACCGATACATACGTTGCCTTATGTTGCGCCTCATCTTTCCCAGCACTTTTACCTAACATCTCACTGCTTGCCGTAGTATCCAAAATATCATCTGCAATTTGAAACAATAAACCCACAGCTTTGCCAAAACGCGAACACGCATCAAATTGAGCTGCATCAGCCCCTGCCAAACGCGCACCAGCCTCACACGACCAGCGCAGCAACTCTCCTGTTTTATGCACATGAATACGTTCCACTTCTAACACATCAGAAACCGCTTGGTTTTCAGCCAAAATATCCATCATCTGCCCACCAACCATACCCTGCATACCTGCAGCCAACGCCATATCCTTTATCAAAGCAAGGCGAACCTCAGCATCCATATCCAAATCCGCCAATAATTCAAAACTAAACGCTTGTAAGGCATCAGCAGCCAGCACTGCCGTTTCTTCATCAAATTGTTTGTGACAGGTGGGATTACCCCGCCTTAAATCATCATCATCCATGCATGGCAAATCATCGTGAATCAAAGAGTAAGTGTGCATACACTCAATGCTTGCCGCAGCAGGCATAGCAGCATCTAAATGCTTACCACCACACGCCTGATAGCAGGCCAATACCAATGCAGGACGCACACGTTTCCCGCCTGCAAGCAAGGAATACAGCATAGCATCCAGCAAACGAGCCGGCACATGCGCTCGCTTTTGTTCTAAAATATGTTTGCAGTATTGTTCTACCGATACGGCATGTTCAGCAAGAAAGCTTGGCGCTTGCATCAAGCATCGCCATCGGTATCAAGCACTTGCAAGCGTTGCTCTGCATCATCAAGCAGCTTTTCACATTGGCGCGAAAGCTTCACACCCTCTTCAAAAGCTTTGACACTATCTTCCAGCGACAGTTTCCCCGACTCCAGTTTCTCAACCATAGTCGTCAAACCATCCAATGCCTGCTCAAATGATAAATCTTGCTGCTTATCTTGATTGCTCACCACACACTCCCACGTCAAAAAGCTAAGGTTAAAGGTATGCTAAAGTTTGTCTAGTTTGCTATTTCTTGAATCGTATAGGTCGCAGAGTTGCACATAGGAATATGAATGAACCACGAAGAGCACGAAGAACACAAAGAAGCCCAGTTCTATACAAGAACAGTAAATCCCCTGCTATAGCTGTGCTAAGATGGTTGGCAAAAGAAGGGGAAAAGCAGAATATTCTAATTCTGCGCCCGTTTTTGCAAACCAGCGAAGAAATACGCAGCTATATAGGGGGCATTTTCTTTGCTTCGTTTCTTTGGTGGCAAAGAAATGAAGAGAAAGCCAAATATTTTTAGAACGGAACGCGCACAGCCCGGCAAAGCTCTTTCACATACGGTGCACCAAGCTCAAAGTAGCCCATCACAATGTCTGCAAAGTCTTCTTCCAAGACTAGCTCTGGTGCAATATCAGCAATGGCTATAAAGTCTTTTCGTTTAAGTTCATCAACCATCGGATGGTCTTGCGGATAACCTTTGGGTGCACGTTTTAATGATTCCCCACTCAGCACAAAATGCTTGCGGAATCGAGCGTCGCTTTGTGCATCCATCCAACTTTGTGGGAACGTGTCTATATGCTGACGAATCATTTTTAAACCATCTGCATGAGGATTCCATTTGCCTACGCCAATGAATACACGGCTTGGTTCAATATGCACATAAAACCCCGGCGCATGAACATCTTTACCTTGCTCATGACGGAACTGAATACCAATATTCGTTTTGTAGGGTATTTTATTTTTTGAAAATCGCACATCACGATACACTCGCATCAATGAGCCGCCCATCTTACTGGCTTTCGCCATAAAATGAGGTGATAACTTCTCAAGTTGCGGTTTTACTTCTTCAATAAATGAAAATGCTGGCTCTCGTACCAAAGCTTCATATTCGAGCTTATGCTCATGAAACCAATCGCGATTATTGCTTTCCGCTAATCGCCGCAAAAAAGAAAATGTATCTTCATTAAAACTCATAACCAGCAACCTCTAGGCTACAATCAGCAAGACTTTAATTGGATTTAGCTTGCTGAAAGTTTGTTTCCGTACAAGGCAAAAGCGCGCAGCTTACAACTTGTAAGTGAGCACTTTTAACGCAGTACTGAAGCAAAGTAGCAGTGAGGTAAACCAATTAGACTATCATACCTGCACCGACAGTATTATTGGTGAATGAGTCGATGATGATAAACGAACCTGTCATGCGGTTATCAGCATAACTATCGCAATTTAACGGCTGCTGCAGCTTGAACCTAATCTGCCCAATTTCATTCATCGCTAAGGCATCTGCATCCTCTTTTTCAAGTGTATGAATCTCGCGTTTGAAGACCACATCATCCACCAAAGCTTTAACCTGACGCGTGGTATGCTTAATGATATATTTCTTGCGACGTTCCAAAGGCTCATCACCAATCCAGCATACGTTCGCAATAAGCGACTTCTCACCAGTGGTTGGTTCACCCGTATGCACCAACATATCACCACGTGAAATATCGATATTGTCATTCAAGGTTAAGGTAATGCTTTGTGGCGCAAAAGCTTCTTCGAGATTGCCATCAAAGGTCACGATTTCTTTCACGGTTGAAGATAAACCTGATGGTACAACCGTAATCGCATCGCCAACTTTGATTGTACCTGATGCAATCGTACCCATAAAACCACGGTAATCTGGCAAATCTGAAGTTTGCGGACGATTCACCAATTGCACTGGCATACGGAATGGTTTTTCATCCAAATCATCCAGTACAGAAAGCGATTCTAAAGTCTCAAGCAGGGTATCTCCTTCATACCAGTCCATGTTTTCACCACGAATCGTCACCATATCGCCAGTGAGCGCAGACATAGGCGTACAAATCAAATCTTTAATGCCTTGTTTGGCGCAGTATTCATCCATTTCTTCACGAATCTTTTCAAAGGTAGATTGGTCATAATCCACCAAGTCCATTTTGTTTACTGCCACAATCAAATGCGGGATACCTAACAAACCCAAAATATGCGTGTGACGTTTGGTTTGTGCCAATACGCCATGACGCGCATCAATCAAAATAATTGCTGCATTGGCAGTGGATGAACCTGTCACCATATTACGTGTATATTGTTCATGCCCAGGGCAATCTGCCATGATGAACTTACGCTTAGGCGTGGCAAAATAACGGTATGCCACATCAATGGTAATCCCTTGCTCACGTTCTGCTGAAAGACCATCAGTCAACATGGCTAAATCAATATCCGCAGCAGATGACACTGTCGTTGTGCCCTTTTGCTTGCGAACTGCCATCAGCTGATCTTCAAATGCGCCTTTGGTATCAATCAATAGGCGACCAATCAGGGTTGATTTACCATCATCCACACTGCCTACCGTTACCAAACGCAACAGTTCAATTTCTTTTACCAAGTCAAAATTTGCTTTTGTCATCTTTTCTTCCTCAAAACTTTACAAGCGATTGAAAATGATTGTGGGTACTGCTTAGCCAAGGAAAACACGCGCAGTGTGCTTTTGCACATGAGCATGATTGACGCTGGATTAGCTGTAGCCACTATATATTTTCTTCGCTTGACTAGAAATAACCTTCTTTCTTCTTATCTTCCATGCTGTTGGAACCATGATCAATAATTCGTGTTTCCCGTTCAGAACGTTTCGACGCAGCTGCTTCAATCACAATTTCATCCATATTCGTAGCATCCGAACGCACAGCACCTGTGCATGGGCTACAACCCAAAGTACGAAAACGTGACATGACCATAGTTGGTTCTTCACCTTCTAGATACTGGTCTTTATTTTCTTCGTAATATGGAATCAACATATCACCGCGCTCAATCATAGGCCGCTCTTTGGCGAAATATAATGGCACAATCGGAATGTTTTCTTCACGAATGTATGACCAAATATCCATTTCCGTCCAGTTGGAAATTGGGAACACACGTACCGATTCACCATCATGAATGCGGCCATTATAAATATTCCACAACTCAGGGCGTTGGTTTTTGGGGTCCCACTGCCCAAACTCATCACGCATAGAGAACACGCGCTCTTTAGCGCGAGATTTTTCTTCATCACGCCGCGCGCCGCCAAAGGCAGCATCGTAACCACCCTCTTCCAAGGCATCCAAGAGCCCTTGAGTTTTGAGCGCACCGCAACACCGTGCCACACCAAATTCTTTCGGGTTCATGCCTTTAGAAATCGCATCGTCATTTTTACGTACAATCAAATTTGCGCCAATTTCTTCGCAAAACGCATCCCTAAAATCATACATTTCTTTGAATTTAAACCCAGTATCCACGTGCAACAATGAAAATGGGAGTGGTGCAGGGTAAAATGCCTTGCGTGCTAAATGCACCAGCACTGAAGAATCTTTGCCCACAGAATACAACATCACAGGATTGCGAAACTCTGCGACCACTTCCCGAATGATATGAATGGATTCTGCTTCCAACGCTTTAAGTTGGGTTAGTTTATGTTTGCTCATTTTAGCCTCTAATTACTTCTGAATGATGATGCGATGTTTGCCACCACCCACTTCTTCAATGGAAAGTACTTTATACCCCTGCTCTTCACACGACGCAGGCACATTATTCAGCGGCTCACCTTCATTCAAAATCACTTCTAAATCTTGCCCTTGTTCCATTTTGGCTAATTGCAGCTTCACCTTCACAAATGTCATGGGGCATGTCTCATTGGTTATATCTAAAAAATTCATCGTTATTAATCCTTATCCACTTAAACAAATACAATATGTGCATTTTCTGATTCATTGAGGAATGTAGCAACGCCCACCACATCTTCAACTTCTTCAATCAAATCATCGCGCTCTAATTCTAAAATATGTAATGCCATTTCACATGCTTGAAAGCGAACACCCAATGCATGAGCTGCTTCAATCAATTCAGGAAGTGTGGCTACATTATGTTTTTTCATCATGCTGGTCATCAAATCAGGGCTAGCACCACCAAAGTTTAAGCGAGAAAGCGGTAGTTTGTTACGCCCACCCATGAGGAAGTTAAATGTTTTAGCCAAGATACCTTGACCCAAAGCTTTGCGCCCATATTCTTTTTTGAGCACATTCAAGCCCCAAAAAGTAAAGAAAATCGTGACTTTTCGATTGGTTGCCGCAGCCCCCGTTGCCATCACAAACGCAGCCAGAACCTTATCAAAATCACCACTGAAACAAACCAAGGTTAAATCTTTTTTGTCCGTTTTTACTTCAACTTTATCTGTCATATCAAGCTCCTTTCTTTGCCGCTTTGCCAGCAATCGGATTTACATGCAAACCACATTCTGCCACAGCATCTTCCTGCTCCCACCACCAGCGCCCAGACCTAGGGTCTTCGCCCACTGAAATGGCTCGCGTACATGGCGCACAACCAATGGATGGGTAAAACTGATCGTGCAGCGCATTATACGGCAGTTCATGGGATTTGATATAGTCCCATACATCTTGTTCAGACCAATCAATCAGCGGGTTGTACTTTTTGATGCCAAATGCCGCATCATCTTCTACAGCTTGCATGGTTGCGCGTGTTTCAGCCTGTTCCCCACGCAAACCTGTCACCCAAGCCTCCGCACCTTCTAATGCACGTTTCAACGGCTTAATTTTACGTACAAAGCAACATTGTTTGCGCTTTTCAATACTATCATAAAACAAGTTTACACCATCTTGTTTGACCATGGTTTGCACATCGTCTGCATCAGGGAAATATAAGTCGATATCCAAGCCTTTTTCCTTACGCCACGCATCCATCACATCATACGTTTCTTGCGGCAGTCTGCCTGTATCCAAGCTGATGATACGTATATGCGGCGCATGTTGGCTGATAAGGTCTAACAGCACCACATCTTCCGCACCAAAACTACAAGCAAACACAACCTGATCAAACGACTGCTCTGCTTGCTGTAAATGCGTAACACTTTGCTCTACCTTATTCATTTAAACCAAACTCCTTCGTACGCAATCCATTAAAATGTCAAACCAATCACTGGCCACCACAAACTTGCCACCAATAAAAATAATACAAATGCCGAAGCTGAAAGCACTGCTCCATATTTCAGCATTGCAGATGGGCGAACATAACCACTAGCATAAATCATAGCATTGGGCGGTGTGCCCATGGGTAACATAAAGGCAAACCCCGCAATAATACCAATGGTCAACGCAATCGTAACTGGCGCAATACCCACTGCCACGCCCACGGGAATAGCAATCGGCAATACAATGGCAACAGCTGCAGCATTACTCACCCCTTCGGTAAATAAAAGTGTCACCAAGACCAACAATGCAATCAAAGCCAGGCCTGTGACATCGCCTGGAATTAAAGTATGAGCAAGCCAAAGGGCTGCGCCTGTGTCCGATAAGGCTTTGCCAATGGCAATCGCCCCCCCATACATCAATACCACGCCCCATTGCACATGACTTTCTACATCTTTCCAATCTGCCAATCGAAAGACAAACATCAACACCACACTCATCAAAGCAATGCTTGCTAGAGCATTGGCATGCCCTGCGAAAAGCCATGCCACCACCGTACCTAAAAGCAGCAAACTCATCATCCAGCCTTTGATGCTAAGAGACCCAAGCTCTAATTTTCGCTCAGTGAACTTATCTTGAACCGCTTGCATATCCAAACGTGCCCCTTTGGTCATATAGCGCAACAATAATGCAGCCATCAGCAATACACCGAACACCAAAGGCAATGCCGCTAAGCTCCACTGCATAAAAGAAAAACTTTGCCCTGCAAGCTCATCCACCAAAGCCAAGGCAAGCGGCCCTCGCGCACCACCAAGCAAGGTTGCTACCCCACCAATGATGGCGCCCCAAGCCAAAGCAAAAAAGATAGCTTGAGCGTAAGCATTTCCTTTCCTTAAACCTAGCGCACGAACCGTTTCCCAAGCAATGGGTAGAAACAGCGCTGCCACTGCATGTTCGGGCATCACAAATGCCATGCTTGCAGGCAAAAGAAGCATGGTCATAAGCAGCCGCTGCTCACTTTGACCTGCTTTTTTTAAGACCATCAATGCCAAACGCTCAGACAAGCCGCTTTGCATCAGACCTGCCACCAGCATAAACGCACCCAAAATAAAGAATACTGCAGGGTTACCAAAAAATGCAAATACATCCGAGGCTGAAAATACACCGAGCATAGGCAACAAGGCTAACCCCAGCAATGAAGTAATCGGCAAGGGTAACAATTGTGTAACCCATAAGCATAAACATAAGCTAAAAACCAAAAGGGCTTGGTAACCTTGAATACTTAACCCATCTGGGGGGGGGGCATTGTGCAAAGCACCAAAACTCATGAACAAAACAAAAAGGAACACAAAAGGTACTGATGCTGCAGCGACCTTCTTATGCATTGGTATTTCCTTGGCTTGTTCATCGTTAGGACTGAAGTAACGCCTTATCACATCCAAAAAACCCGTCCACACCCTACCAAGTGGAGAGATTTTAATTTTTTCTGTGATTGCTGGCCTCACTCCATCTAAGACCCTTCCTTCCATGGGCGTAAGTGTACGCCCCATATCTCTAAGCCTATGCGTAGGGATTTGCGCCTCTTCCAACAACTGATATTGTTTAAGTAATACAGCTTCAATATCGTCCAAGGATGGAATATTTTGGTGTTCCAGCGGCGTATTCGGTAAAGGCCTAAAGGGAACCAATAAGGGCACTACACCTAGAGCAATCAACTTCTCCATACCCAGAGTTGTTGATGCAATCGGTTCTAAACCTACAATCAAATGGCTCACCACCGTACCCGGTCTAAAGATGGTGCGAGCATGTGCTAAAGCTTTGAATACATTATCTTGACCACCATGTTGGGCTTTACCTGGGCAAACATCATTAAATCTTGATGTATCAAAGACTTCCAAGTTACAAATAAAAATATCCAAACCCGCTGCATACAGCGCATCAATCACGCTTACATCTTTGGGTGCAACCGTTTCCAAAGCAATTTGTCTATGCCCCAAATGGCGGCGAAGCAAAGCAATGACAGGCAATAATTTGGATAAACCAACATCATCCGATGGTGTAAACCCATTGTACAAATACACGGTATCAATCTCTCGCTCAGCCAAGGCTGCCACCACAACTTCCACCAATTCTAAAGGGTCTCGCAATGGAGGCTCTGCTTCATTAAGCATGGAATCAAACTGACAGTAGGCACAAGCTTCGCCCTTATTTACAAAGAAGCCACAGCCCATAAAAGGTTGCAAAATAAGCAACTTGTCATGCAAAGATGCAAAACTGCCCATACGTGAGCCTTGACGTGTACGCTGCTTATAAAACGCTGGTGCTTCAACCAACTCTACAGTTTCTTGCTCACCACCACACTCAAGCACAGCCTTATTACCATTTACCGATGCAATCGAAAAACCACTTTCTTCCGTATAAGGCTGACCCACAGGCACAGAACAAAAGTGACCTGATGCTAAACGTAAATCCAATACTGTTTCTGCACCATTGGTCTGCGCCAACCAGCGCGAAGCCTCTGGCAGACCATGCGGCAATGCCAAACCACGGCTCACCAAAGAAAGCTTGGTACGCCCAGGGTTGGAAAATGGATGCAGGTCGTCAGTCATGGGTATTTAAACTTTACGCTCAACCAAAATTTTCCATTGGTTATCTGATATTTGTTCTTTGCTTAACACGCCTTGACCTTGCTCCTCTAATGATAGCGGCACATTCTCAATCGGCTCACCATCATCAAGAATAACGAAGAGTTGAGCCCCAACAGGCAAACCAGCCAACTTAATTTTCGTTTTCACAAAATTCATAGGACAAGCCACACCTGATAAGTCCAATGTAGTCACTTGTTCAGATGTTTCAACTTGTTCAGATTGAACTGCTTGCGCCTCTTCTTCCTCGGGCACTGCTGCAAAGCGCTTTTCAGCCAAGGTTACAAATGCGGCTTGTGCATCTTTAAGCTTGGTTACGCCCGCTGCAGGGTCAGACAAATCTATACCCATCAATGCTACTTGAACCGCATTAAAATGCTGCATGATTTCTGCATCACTGCTGGCATTGGATAACAACAAACCCAATACTTGCGCATCATCCTCTGGCGCTTCGCCAAAGCTGACTAAAAATGCGCGTGATGTCGCCGTTACAGAGCGTTTTAAAGCGGTATAAGCTTCTGTCCAGAACAAAGCATCGGTATGCGCTTTAGCAATCATCAATTCATACTCTGCTTCTGAAACCAAAGCATCCGACATGGACAGCACCGCACCTGCACACTCACCCTTCTTATTGCCTTTGGTATTAAAGGCTTCATTTTCTGACCAGTCATAAATCAAGCCATCCACTTCGCCTGCATCAGCTTTGAATGGAGCCAATATTTCAGACAAACCTTCTTTTCCCAAACGCTCAGCCCAATCATGAACTGATTCATTATCCTTGCGCCCATCTTTATAAGCTTGGAGCACAGCAATGCCTGCTTCAGGTGCATGTTTAGCAGGCACCCAATCTGAGGCAAAAGCAAAGGCTTGCCCTGCAACACCTGAGCCGCCCACATGCAACTGATAATGCGGTACAGCTTGGCCATCCACCTTCTTCGCCATGCCATGAAAGCCTAAATCTGCAATATGGTGGCGCCCGCATGAATGCTGGCAACCCGATGCTTTCACCGTAATACCAGCCAATGTTGAATCTTGTTTCAAATCGGCCATCAAAGGCTGCAATGCCTGTGCCAAACCGCGACTGGATGTAATACCCAAACGACATGTTTCAGTACCCGGACACACTGTAATATCAGGAATAGCGCGGGCATGGTGCGTAGCAATGCCTGCATTCCCCAAAAGCTCAACCACATCATCCACTTTTTCAGGATTTACGTCGACAATTACCATACCTTGCTCGGTAGTCACCCTTAACTCATTGCTATCACCCAAGCGCGCAGCTTTCGCCACCGCTCGACATTGCAAGGGCGTTAAATCACCACGAAACACATTCAATAACACGGAAGTCTTACCATTGTGTTGCGCAACAATGCCACTTTCTTCAAACGGCATATCGCCCGTGGGCACACGCCAGCCACTGTCTTTGTAAGTTGCATCAGCA
>JALUNK010000098.1 GCA_027055255.1 Ghiorsea sp. | reverse complement strand
CGGCTACTTCTGGGATATGAGCATAATCCATGTTGTATACCGAGCCGAGTATATCTTGAATATCCTTTTTAATGGTGAGCGGTGTGATGTTATGTTTTTGATTGTATGCCAATTGTTTTTCACGGCGTCGTGAGGTTTCATCCATGGCTTGTTGCATGGATTTGGTGATTTTATCTGCATAAAGAATAACGCTTCCTTCAGCATTTCGTGCTGCGCGGCCGATGGTTTGAATCAATGAACGCACAGAGCGTAGAAAACCTTCTTTATCAGCATCAAAGATACACACCAAACTTACTTCGGGTAAGTCTAGCCCTTCACGCAATAAGTTGATGCCTACCAAAATATCAAACTCACCAAGGCGTAAATCACGCAAGATTTCCATGCGCTCAATGGTGTTGATGTCCGAATGAAGGTAACGAACTCTTAAACCTGCGTCGGTTAGGTATTCAGTTAAATCTTCAGCCATGCGTTTGGTTAAACATGTGGCCAAAACACGGTCGCCTTTGGTTATAGTTTCATTGGCAGCTGTAATAAAGTCTTCAACTTGTGTAGTGGCTGGTCGAATTTCAATTTCAGGGTCAATCAGCCCCGTGGGGCGGATAATTTGTTCAATAAAAACGCCACCTGTTTTTTCAAGCTCATAGCTGCCTGGTGTAGCAGAAACATGAATGATTTGTGGGGCAACGGCTTCAAACTCATGGAATTGGAGTGGGCGATTATCCAGCGCTGATGGCAGACGAAATCCAAAATCAACAAGGGTTTGTTTGCGCGCCCTATCACCTTTAAACATGCCGCCAATTTGTGGCACAGTGACATGCGATTCATCAAGCATGACCATGGCGTTATTAGGCAAGTAATCCAACAGTGTTGGTGGTGCCTCACCAGAAGCTCGTCCTGATAAATGCCGAGAATAATTTTCCATGCCAGAGCAATGCCCAATTTCTTGAATCATTTCAAGGTCGAAGATAGTTCGTTGTTCAAGGCGTTGGGCTTCGACCAGTTTGTTTTCATCATAGAGCTGGGGCAAGCGTTCAGATAGTTCCACTTTGATGGTTTCCATAGCGTTGAGCAAAGTGGAGCGCGGTGTAGCAAAGTGTGTTTTTGGAAAAACTGTATACTTATGTAAGCTTTCAATACGTTGCCCTGTAAGCGGGCTAAAGCGGGAAATGGCATCGACATCGTCACCAAAAAATTCCACGCGAATCGCCCAGTCTTCAGCATCGGCAGGGTAGATTTCAAGTACGTCACCACGCAAACGAAATGTGCCTCTATGGAAGTCCATATCATTGCGCGTGTACTGTAGTTCCACCAGTTTATTCACTGCTGAGCGTTGCTCTTGCTCTCGTCCAACTTCAAAATACTGCAACATGTTCGCATAAGCTTCAGGGCTACCTAAACCATAAATACAAGAAACTGAGGCAATAATAATGACATCTTCACGCTCTAAAAGCGCACGGGTAGCAGCATGGCGCATGCGGTCGATATGTTCATTGATGGAGGAGTCCTTTTCGATAAATGTATCGGATGCAGGAACATAGGCTTCAGGTTGGTAATAATCATAATAAGATACAAAATATTCAACGGCATTCTCAGGAAAAAACTGTTTAAATTCACCATAAAGTTGAGCTGCGAGTGTCTTATTGGGTGCCATGATTAAGGTTGGCTTTTGGCATCGTTCAATCAGACATGCCATAGAATAAGTTTTACCTGAACCTGTTACCCCAAGTAAGACTTGGTGAGGTTCGTTGTTTTCTATGCCCTGAACAAGCTTTTCTATGGCTTGTGGTTGGTCACCTTGAGGTGTAAAATCGCCAGCTAATTTGAATTGCATGGTGGCAAGCTTAAAGGATATAGGAAATGATTGCATCCCAGTTGGCTTGGTTTAGGTTTCATGCCAACGGTATTTTATAAGGATGGTGTTTGAATGACTGTGCGAATAATGGTGTTTATTTTTAGTTTGCTTGGTTTTGTGCCCATGGTTCAAGCTGACGAAGTACAAGCTGACGGGGTACAGCTAGAGAATAATTTTTCAGGCTTGGTCGAGTTGGGTGGCGATAAAACCGTAGGTAACTCTGAAAATAGCTCGTTAAGCTCAAAGCTGGAACTGGGTCACAGCTATGGTGATTGGTCGACTGATTTTACATTTCAATCATCACAGAAAAAAGAGTCAAGTGTGCTGACTGAAGATAAATATGAAGTTATCTTGAAAAGTATTTATGATTTACCGGAACATTTTTACACATTTATTCATTTGGGTTACCGTGAAGATAGTTTCAGTGGCGTGTACTGGGAGCAAACCTATATTGGAGGGTTTGGTTATCATGCCTTTAAAGATAAACCTGAATATAGTTTGGATCTTGAATTGGGTTATGGTCAACGTGTCACCAAAAAGCTGGTGAATGGATTTGTTCGCTCTAAGCTTGATTATGATCCTGGAACACATATTGCATTGATTACCCAATATAATTTTACGGATGAAGACACGTTAAAAGCAAGCATTACGGCTGAGCTGGGTAATGATGATGACTTTATCAAGAAAAAAATTTCATGGGTGCATAAACTGTTTGGTAATTTGCAGCTAGACGTTAGTTATGAGGCACTCACGCTAACCAAACCTGGCGTTAGTAAAGTTGCTACGGATGCAACAACAACATATAAATTGGGTTATTCTTTCTAAGCTATGACAGAGTTTGGTATTATCCTTCTTTCGGCTGTGTTGGTGAACAATTATGTGTTGACCAAGTTTCTTGGTATTTGCCCATTTTTGGGTGTATCAGGAAAATTGGAAACTGCCATTGGCATGTCATTCGCCGTAATGTTTGTCATGACGTTGGCATCTACCGCTTCATGGATTATTCAACAGTTGATATTGATTCCTTTTGATATTGTGTATTTGCAAACGGTATTTTTCATTTTAATCATCGCTGCATTGGTACAATTTGTTGAGATGGTCATGCACAAAACAAGCCCAGTCTTGTATCAAGGTTTGGGTATCTTTTTGCCATTAATTACCACTAATTGTGCTGTGCTTGGTGTGGCAATCCTTAATGTGCAGCAAGATTATTCGTTTTTTGCTTCCGTATTGTATGGTTTTGGTGCAGCCGTTGGTTTTGGTTTGGTATTGGTTTTATTTTCAGGTTTGCGTGAACGCTTGGAAGCCGCACCTATTCCTGAAGCATTCAAAGGCTCGCCTATTACTTTGATTACAGCAGGCATGATGGCACTCGCCTTTATGGGTTTTGCAGGTTTGGTTAAGGTTTAGTCTTGGACTTCTTATACCCTGTTCTCATTTTTGCTACACTTGCTCTCATCATCGGTACGGGTTTGGCTTTTGCATCGCGTTATTTTTATGTCGAAGGTGATCCTTTAGCCGATAAGGTGGATGCATTGTTACCGCAAACCCAATGTGGTCAATGTGGCTACCCTGGCTGTCGACCATATGCTGATGCTGTAGCAGGTAGTGGTGTGGCGGTGAACCATTGTGTGCCGGGTGGTGAGAGAACGATGTTAGCCATCGCCGATATTATGGGCGTTGAACCCAAAGCGATTGAAGAAGAAGAAACGGCACCTGTTGTTGCCTATATTCGTGAAGATGAATGTATTGGCTGCACACTTTGCATCAAGGCGTGTCCTGTGGATTGTATTATTGGTGCGCCCAAGCAATACCATACGATTGTTACGGATCATTGCACGGGTTGTACACTTTGTTTGGAACCGTGTCCTGTGGACTGCATTGATATGGTAGAGACACCAGAGCTTTTAGAGCATTGGTCTTGGCCTGTGCCTGGCACGAAACGGGCTGTCAAAGCAGAAAAACGTAAGGCACAACATGATGGTAAAATAGAGGGTACAGATGCTTAATATTTGGCATAAAATTCAACAGTCCCTCAGTCTTGGCTCAGCTCAGGGGTTTACAGGTGGGATTGTACATGGCAATCAGTATAAAATTACTGCTGGTCATCCTATTGTTGCATGTGCTTTACCTGAATTATTTATTCACCCGATTAAGCAGCATATTGGCGAACCATGTGAACCCATTGTTGAAGTGGGTGAGCGGGTGCTTAGAGGGCAAATGATTGCCAAGCCACAAGGTTATTTGTCGGTGCCTGTCCATGCATCGACATCCGGAACAGTCACATGTATTGAAGAGCATACCATTCCGCACCCTTCTGGTTTGGGTATGATTTCTATTCACATTAAACCTGATGGTATGGATGAAACAGATGAGTCATTGCACCCATTACCCAATTATCGAAGTGTAGATGCTACTGAACTGCGTGAGCGTGTTCGTGATGCAGGGGTTGCCGGCTTGGGTGGCGCAGTGTTTCCAACATTTATCAAATTGGTGCAAGATCAACAAAACCAAATAGATACTGTTCTTTTGAACGGCATCGAATGTGAACCATGGCTCACTTGTGACCACCAACTGATGCTTGAAAAAGCGCATGAAATTATCAGTGGCTTAGACATTATTTTGCACATGGTGGAAGCGGACAAAGGTATTATTGTTATCGAAGATAATAAGCTTGATGCTGCTGATGTGATGAAGCAAACGTTATCTGATATGGGGCTTACCGATAGTATTTATGTTCAAGTATTACCCACGCGTTATCCTCAAGGTGGCGAGCGCCAATTAATCCAAGCGGTGACAGGCAAAGAAGTTCCCGCTGGTGGCTTGCCATTGCATATGGGTGTGTTGTCATTAAATGTCGGTACAAGTAAAGCGGTGTATGATGCTGTATGTTTGGGAGAGCCGCTCACCGAGCGTATTATTACTGTCAGTGGTGATGCTGTACCTAAACCAGCGAATATGTCTGTTCGCTTGGGCACAAGTATGCATTTTTTATTGAAGCAATGCGGTGTTGAACACTTTGATGGTATTAAAATCATGCATGGTGGCCCCATGATGGGTGAGCTGCTGAATCAAGATGATGTGCCTGTGGTGAAAGGAAGTAATGGTATTCTTGCTATGAACCAGCAAACCATTATGCGCGCTCACCATCAAGAAGAGCCTTGTATTCGTTGTGGTGATTGCGGTGATGTTTGCCCTGCAGGTTTGATGCCCAACTTGCTGGCTGCACACTGCAAAGAAAATCAGTTTGAGCGCGCGGAAGATTATAGTTTATTCGATTGTATTGAATGTGGTGCATGCAGTTATGTATGCCCATCGCATATACCTTTGGTTCATTATTTCCGTTATGGCAAAGGGCAGGTTGCCCAAATTCAACGTGAGAAAACATTTGCCGAAGAGTCGCGCCAACGCTCTGAGAAGCGTGATGCACGTTTAGCCAAAGAATTAGCAGATAAAGAAGAGAAACGTCGCGTTGCCAAAGCCAAAAAAGAAGCGCGTGCCAAAGCTCTTGCAGAAAAAGAAGCAGCTGAAAAAGTCGTGGTTGATAAAGATAACGTTGAACAACCTGATGTAGAACAAACGGATAAACCTGAGGTAAAAGTGGATGAAAAACCAGCGGAGGACAAAGCATGATTTTCTTAAGCTCTCCGCATCAACATGGTGGCAACAGTATTCAGTTGACCATGTTTTCCGTCATCATTGCATTGATTCCAGCAGCCATGGTGAGTGTTTACCTATATGGTTGGTTAGCTGTGTTTCTTCTTACAACATGTATCGGTGTCAGTTTGGCGACTGAGTTTTTTGCTTTAAAATGGATGGGAAAAGAAACAGACCGTGTATGGGATGGTTCGGCTGGGCTGACAGGTTTAT
The DNA here is from genome assembly GCA_027055255.1 of Ghiorsea sp. Classification (GTDB taxonomy): domain Bacteria; phylum Pseudomonadota; class Zetaproteobacteria; order Mariprofundales; family Mariprofundaceae; genus Ghiorsea. The sequence continues at coordinate 4,400 of JALUNK010000098.1, read as the reverse complement.
TGCTCGCACTCATACTTCCAGCAGCAGTGCCATGGTGGATGGCAGTCTTTGCAGCGGTCTTTGCCATTGTGTTGGGTAAACAGTTGTATGGTGGATTAGGCCATAACCCTTTTAATCCAGCACTTGCGGCTCGCGTGGTATTATTGATTTCATTCCCACTGCATATGACATCATGGATTGTACCTATGCATATGGATGCATCATTGGATATGTATAGCTTTATCACCAGCCTAAAATTCTTTTTCTTAGGCCCTGATGCAGTTCAACAAACTTGGGATGCCATTACCATGGCTAGCCCCTTGGGTTATTTGAAAACAGAGCTTGGACAGGGTGTCACGGTAACAGAAGCCTTGGTCAATTATCATTATTCCACATTGCACGCCTTTATTGGCAGGGAAGCAGGTAGCTTGGGTGAGGGTAGTGCGCTTGCTTTACTGATGGGTGGTGTTTGGTTGATGGCTAGGCATACCATTTCTTGGCATATTCCGATTTCTTATTTATTGACCATGGCTGTGTTGGCAGGTTTGTTTAACCTTATTAACCCTGATGTGTATGCACCACCTATGTTCCATCTTTTGGCAGGTGGCTTGATATTATGTGCATTTTTCATGGCGACAGACCCCGTATCATCGCCATCATCAGGCATTGGTAAAATTGTATTTGGTATCGGTTGTGGGATTCTTACATGGGTGATTCGTACCTTTGGCAATTATCCAGAAGGAGCCATGTTTGCAGTGGTATTGATGAATATGGCAACGCCGCTCATTGATTATTATGTACGACCTAGAGTGTATGGTCATAAGCGTGGTAAGCAGTCATGACATTTGATAAAGAGCAGCAAAAAATTGCGTTTACCTTATTTGTGGTGGGCTTAGTCGCGGCTACGATGTTAGCGCTTGTCGATAAATGGACAGCAGGACCTATTGCTGAAGCACAGCGGCAGGCACTGCATCAAAGTTTAGAGCAGGTGCTTCCCGAACATTCTAATGACCCACTCAAAGATATGTTTCTTTTCCCCATTGCAAAGGAAGAAAATATTAAAATTTTCCCAGCCAAAGATAAAAAAGGGGATGTGATAGCTTATGCTTGGGAACAAATTGCACCAGATGGATATTCAGGCACGATTCGTATTTTAATGGGTGTTCGTGTATCGGGAGAAATTGCTGCAATTCGAGTTACTTTCCATAAGGAAACACCAGGCTTGGGTGATGGGATCATTAAAAATAAAACATGGTTGAATGCATTTATTGATAAAACCTTAACCAATGCAACATGGTTGGTTAAAAAAGATGGTGGTGATTTTGACCAATTTACAGGGGCAACGATTACACCTCGCGCTGTGGTTAAAACGGTACACAAAGGTTTGGTTTTTTATAAAAAAAATCAAGTGGATATGCTAAAGCGTGCGTATACTGTGGCGATGAAAAGCAATGAAGAAGGGGGTAAGAAATAATGCCTTCCAAAGAAGAAACATTGAATAAACAAGATATCTTCAATGATGGTTTTTGGTTTAATAATGCCATCTTTGCCCAGCTTTTGGGTATGTGCCCATTATTAGGGGTAACAACAACCGCAGAAAATGGTTTTTGGATGGGGCTTGCGACTTTAGCAGTTTTATTGTGTTCAAATCTGATTGTATCTTTAGTACGTGGTTTTATTCCTGATGAAGTACGCATCCCTGCTTATATTGTGATTATTGCATCATTGGTGACGGTGGTTGAGCTTGCCATGAATGCATGGATGCATGATATGTATTTGATTTTAGGGCTATTTATTCCTTTGATTGTGGTGAACTGTGCGATTCTTGGCAGAGCGGAAGCTTTTGCTAGTAAAAATAACGTGTCTGATTCGCTAGTGGATGCTCTGGGTATGGGTTTAGGTTTTACTTTTGCGTTGTTGCTTTTGGGTGGTGTGCGTGAGTTGCTTGGGCAAGGTGAGTTGTTTGGTTTTAATATTTTAGGTGATGCTTACCCAGATGTATTATTGTTTATTCTGCCACCCGGTGCATTTATTGCGCTCGGTTTTATTTTGGCGGGTGTGAATGTTATCAACCAACGGTTGCAGGCAAAAAAAGATGCTGTGTTGCAGGCTGAAAAACAAGGCGCAGCACAAAACGTTTGATGTTGGAGATTCGTAAGCTTTCCCTATCTATTCCCGTATCTGGGCAACATGTTCTTGCAGTATCTGATGTGTCTTTGCAGTTGCCCGCCGGCAAAGTATTGGCTTTGGTGGGTGAATCAGGTTGCGGCAAGAGTTTAACTGCGCAAAGTCTGTTGCGATTGGGTGAGTTTCAAGGTGTAAACAAAGAAGCTGGCGACATTGTGTTGCACGACAAAAGCTTGTTTGATTTATCCGCTGATGAGCTTCGTCATATCCGTGGCGGTGTGATTTCCATGATTTTCCAAGAGCCGATGACGGCACTCAATCCCGTCTTCACCATTGGCAGCCAAATTTTAGAAGTGATTGGTTTGCATACGGATTTGGATAAACAAGCAGCTTATGCGCGCGCATTATCATTGTTGGCGGATGTGGGTTTACAAGATGGTGAAACATTGATGAAGCAATATCCCGATAGTTTGTCGGGCGGCATGCGTCAGCGCATTCTCATTGCCATGGCAATGGCGGGTGAGCCTGAGTTTATCATTGCTGATGAGCCGACTACTGCTTTGGATGTTTCGGTGCAAAAGCGAATCATTGCATTGCTTAGAAGCCTGCAACGTGAAAAAGGCATGGGCATGTTATTGGTGACCCATGATTTCGGGCTAGTGGCAGAAATGGCAGATGAAGTGGCTGTGATGTATGCAGGTGAAATTGTCGAATATGCATCGGTGACCGACATCTTTGATAACCCTTCTCACCCCTACACCCAAGCTTTGATGAACTGCCGCCCTGAAACAGCAAGAGATACGACCGAACTTACCGTGATTCCTGGCAATGTGCCAAGCCCTGGTTCTTGGGCGCAAGGATGTAGGTTTGCGCCGCGTTGCAGCTTGGCAAGGGATGTTTGCAAGACCCATGCCTCGCTTGATGTCTGGACGAATGATAATCATTTGGCGCGTTGTGTTCGTGTGGGTGAAGGCGCATGAGTGTATTAAGTGTAAGAAACCTACGCAAAGTATTTAAAAGCGGTGGTTTCCTGCTAAAAAGCGGCGGTGATAAAGTTGCTGTTCAAGATTTCAGTTTTGATTTAAATAAAGGTGAGACCCTTGCCATTGTTGGAGAATCGGGAAGTGGTAAATCGACCACGGCGCGCCTTGCTATGCGTTTGTTGGATTTGGATAAGGGTGAAGTGGTGTGGGGTGATACAGATGTCACCGCTCTTTCCAGCCAAGCGTTAAGAGCGCAAAGAAAACATATTCAAATGGTGTTTCAAGACCCGTTCGCTTCGCTTAACCCTAAGATGAAAATCGTGGATACCGTGGGTGAAGGTTTGAGAGTTCACAATCCAAACTTAAGCAAAGCCGAGCGCAGAGCCAAAGTCTTAGAAACTTTGAAGTTGTGCGGTTTAGGCGAAGAAGTCTTGGACAGGTATCCGCATCAATTTTCAGGCGGTCAACGTCAGCGGGTGGGCATTGCCAGAGCCTTGATTGTTGAGCCTGAAGTCTTGGTCTTGGATGAGCCTGTATCGGCATTGGATGTGTCGGTGCAAGCGCAAATTTTAAATCTTTTAAAGCAACTTCAAGCCGAGAAAGGTTTGGCTTATTTGTTTATCTCGCATGATTTATCAGTGGTGCAGCATATTTCCAACCGTGTGATGGTGATGTTTGCAGGTTATGTGGTGGAAGAGGGTGATATTGAGCAAGTGTTTAACCATCCCAAACACCCCTATACCAAGTCTTTACTCGATGCCAAGCCCATTGCTCATCCAAGCCAACGCAAAGCTGCTGAAGATATTGCAGCCGATGAAGGTGTGGCGAGTGAGGGTTGTGCTTTTGCTTTGCGTTGCCCAATTGCTAAAGATGATTGTAAGTCGTTTGATATGCAGGCTAAAGATGGTGTGGCTTGTTTGTATCCATTGTAACAAACGCTGCGTACTGTGATGAATTGCCAAAGGCAAGAAGCCTGCCTGAGGTGAAAACCTTTGTTCATTTTTGGGCAGCCAAAAACGAACCAAAAAGCTGCCCTTTATAAGCTGCTTATTTCTAATATATCAGTCCAAAGCGGGCGCAAAATAAGAGAATTTTGCTTTATCCCTTCTTTAAACAGCTATATTGGCGCAGCTTAACAAAGGGGAAGTGTGAGAGTTGGCTTGTCATTTCGAGCGAAGTCGAGAAATCTAAAGTATAGGCATTACGGAAGGAGATTCATTTGGAAGTAGCATCTCTAATTAAACGTGTAGCGCGAGGCAAACATGGCTCTGAGCATTTGAGTCAAGATGAAGCACGTTTTGTGTTTTCTCA
>JALUNK010000097.1 GCA_027055255.1 Ghiorsea sp. | reverse complement strand
CTATATAAAAAGCATACAAGCCCGCCACAAAAGCCTCTAGGGCTACCAATAATGGGACAAGTAATAAATCCTGTTCACTATGAACAAAAAGAAAAATACTCAATGTAAATATTGTTTTGGATACAACATTAATACGCGGAATATAGTGCATTTCCTCCATGCCTAGAAAAAACCATAAAGGAAATAGCACTTGACCAATAACAACACCAAAACTCAATAGGTATAATAATGCATGCTCATTCAGCTTATCAAACATATGAACCATCAAAAACAATGCTAAGAAACTAAAGCAAGCCAGTATAATTTTAACACCCAGCACTGTATTAAATATTTCACTACGAAGTGCCTTATTATCACGAAATTGGGCAACCCTTCGTGTTGCAGACACGTTAAACCCGTAATCAGTTAATAATGCAAAATAAGTAACCAAAGCTGTCGCAAAGCCCAATAAACCAAAGTTCTCAACACCCAGCACCCTTACAAGATAGGGAACAGTCAACAAAGGGAAGATATAATTTACCCCTTGCATTAAGCCTAGTGCTATTGCATTTGAAAGAAGCAAATATTGACCCTTTCCTTAACAGCATGACAAGCCTTATCCAAAAGTCTTAAGCTTGCCATCTTTGTTTATCATATAGCTTACTAAGTTCGAAACGCCTTGTTCCAAAGAGCAACGGGGCAACCAACCCAAGACCTCTCTAGACTTGGACACATCCAATTCTATTCTTGGTACATCACAAGATCTAGTATCCTTAAATTCAATATTCAGTTTTAATTTAAGTTCACTCTCAATTACAGACAATATTTCTAGTAAAGATTTCCCCTTACCCGAACCTATATTTAGCACTTCAAACTTAGAGCTTGCCTCCATAGCCAAAACAAATGCATCAATAACATCATCAATATAAACAAAGTCTCTAACTACAGAACCATCACCCCAAATTTCTATAGTTTCACCATGTAAGGCTCTTTTTACAAAGGCAGCGATTACACCCTGACCTTTTTCAGGATCTTGGCCTGGCCCATAGGGGTTTGATAACCGTAGAGCAATGGCATTAATCCCATGTAGGTGTGAGTACAAATATAAATATTTCTCTATTGCAATCTTTCCAATACCATATGCTGAAATAGGGTAACCATCTACACTCTCTATGGTTGGAGTGTTTTGAGGAATTCCATACACTGTTCCACCAGATGATGCAAAAATAATTTTAGCCACCCCATTCTCTTTCATCGCCTCAAGCACTTTTAAAGAACCTAGAATATTAGACTCACAATCGAATATTGGGCTATCGTTTGATGTTGCAGGCACCGTGGTCGAAACAAGGTGAAAGACAACGTCCTGCCCTTTCATAACCTCGCTTAAACACTCTTGATCGCAAAAATCACCAACTACACAATGAACTCCTTCAAGCGTCTTGGGCCAATTACGATCGAGTGCTGTAACCTTATTACCAAGCTCTTTTAGCTTGGCAATTAAACTTTTCCCTAAAAAACCCGAAGCACCTAAAACTAAAACTTTCTTCATTTAATAAAACAGTTCCTATCATCAAGAATTATTAAATTCTTTTAATAGGTCTGCTTCTACTCCCTGTAATATTCCTTGCCATTGTAGCGTTCTCACATGCTCTAGTGCATTATGAATAAGCGCATTCCTATCTGTTTTATTCGTGAGGTAATAATCAACCTTCTTCGCAATATCATATGGACTTGGTCCTGCAAGCACTACTGTACCTTTTTTATGCACTGATATGTTATTCTCCAACATAAGGTCAACCACTAAACAACCGCATGCCATAATCTCCTGCGGTAATAATGAATAGTTTGTTAACGAACCAACTAAAGCAACGCAAGACTCATTATAAATTTTTGGTAACTCACTTAAGCTACATATCCCAAGATTCTTAAATGAAAAGGGAATATCGTATGCGAGCTCTTTCTCCCCTGCGAATACTATTTCTACTTTGTGGTTTATTTCTTTTAATTGTGTCAGTGCTAGAAGTATAATTTCAGTCGCTCTTCTTGGGGTATTACTTCGTAAGTATACAAACACTTGATTATCATTTTTTCTAATTTCAGGTAAAATCTTATATTCATTTAAGTCTACCCCTAAAGCATAATGTGTTCCTTTACCTCCCTTTATAACTTTTTTACCTAGCCACGAACTAGCACACACATGATAAAAACCAAAACCATAAGTCATTTCGGCAAATACATACTCTGAACTCATAGGGTAGAATGAAGGCTCGTAGTCTTGTACAAAGTAAGCTTTCAGCAAGGTATTATCATCATAATACACGTAATAAGCCGTTTGCCATGATGTTGCAAATGTAACATCACTATACTTTAAGCCTAATGAACCTCTATAACACTCCACATTTCCTATTTTAAAATAGTGAGTATTAATGAAGTCTAAAATAGAAGCATCCTCAAATGCTTCATAATCCCCAATAATGTAAATACGATTAATATGACCTTGGCTTTGAAAGTACCTTATAAACCTGAAAATATTAAGGTGGCCGCCTCCGCCTAGCCCAATATTTGGAATAACCCAGTTAATTGTGAGTTTACTTTTAGATCCCCTTTTGGTTTGATTATTAAAACCCACCTTTTCTTGAAAAGAAATGTTTTTAATAAAGTGGAATGTTTTATAAACATCAAGCTTGTTCGCCGTATGCTTTACTTGCTTCAGGCCATATCTGACTTTATAAAGAAGCTTTGTAATTACTGCATGCATTTTTTTCAAAAGAACCTCTATTTTCTCTTATTTTCTTCTTGCATAGAGAGAGCGTTATAAAAGTTAAACCTCTTAGCATTTGTGCCAAAATAATAACCTAAAGCTTTTGCTGCATCATAAAAAATAAAATAAAAGACCCAGTAGCATTTCTTTATTAAACTAGGTTCAATTTCATAAATTGCTTTAACCGAAGAAACATACTGTCTAGCATAAAACTTAAACATTGCAAATATCGTTGACTCTTTAGCTACGCCTAGCAGATTGTATGATCTATATTCATCAAAAAAACGTTTGAGAATCTCTTTCAAAGTATAACGATGAGAATGATAAACAATAGCATCATGTGCATATGCTTTAGCATACCCCTTCAACAACATTTCTTTTGCAAAATTTTGATCTTCTGACATTTCTACTTCTGAAAACTTTAACTCCATAAACAAGGACTTTCGAATTGCTGAATTATTATTAGAAAAGAAAATATACCAACCTGTATGCAATTTAAAATGTTCTGTATCCGTAATTTTTATTTTTTGCCATGCATTTCCAATATACTTATCAAAGTGGTTTAGGATAGTATGCTTCTCTACAGGCAATGCATTGTCATATGGCAAATGCTTGCCAAAAACCCCCCCTATTTCGGGGTCGTTCTTAAAGGCACCTATTAGCTTCTGTAACCAAGTCTCATCATACGGAAGGGCATCCTGTGTTAAAAATACAAGAAAATCACCTGCAGCGAAAGATGCTGCATAATTCCTTGTCTTACCATGTCCAAAGTCTTCAGGTTGAATTTGATACAAACGCACATTACTTTCTCTTTCAGCTGCAGATTGAGCAAACTCCAAAGTTCCATCGCTAGAACCTGAATCAACTAGTATAAGTTCATAAGGAAAGTCTACTTCTTGACCAATCACTCTCTCAACTACTCTCTTAAATAGCTCTCCCCCATTTTTAATAGGAATAATCACGCTTGCAACCATCATTCTCTCGCCTCTTTTAACCACCTTTCATTAATTAACGAAAGATTTTTGTTGTAATACCTATCATTCTTAATAACATCTAGATATTGGCTAAGCATATAATTTACTTCTTTCTCATATCTTTTTTGCTTTTCTTCATCATATGCATCATTACCTCTAGAAATTGACTCATGATGATAAAGTTCTGCAAAAGGTGTATAAACATTTACCTTCCCCATAGCTTCCAAACGTAAACAGAAATCCACATCATTAAAGGCCACCTTTAAGTCAACCTCATTAAACCCTCCAGCAGCATCGAACAACCTACGCTCTACCATCATGCATGCTGCTGTGACCGCATGATAATTCGAAACAACATTAAGCAACCTTCTATAATCACAAAAATCATCACTCTCATCAATATGACTATACGCATGCCCCGCAACGCCATGCCCGAGACCATGCCAATCTCCTTTCCCCATAATAACACCCGCATGCTGAATGCTCCCATCTGGAAAATAGAGTTTTGCGCCTACAGCCCCAACCTCATCACGCTGCGAATGTTCCAACATACTCTCAATCCAAGATGGAGATATTACCTCTATATCATTATTTAAGAAAATAATATGCTTACCATTTACAAATTGTTTAACTGCATAGTTATTAATTTCCGAATAGTTAAATGGCACATTATACTCATGAAAAACTACTCGGGAATCCAGCTCAGCTAACCTTTCCATCTCACGAAAAACTTTTTTATCGGTACTACCATTACTAACCCCGATAATTTCAAAGTTTCTATACGTTGTTTTCGCTAAAATAGACTCTATACACATCACCAACAATTTTGGTTGATCCTTAAATGGAATAACAATACTCACTAACGGATCGTCAATAACTTTATATTGTATACGATATGAACCTAACTGCTTTCCTTCAAGTATACTTGCACTGATCCCTCTACGAGTAATTGCCTTTCTAAGAGCTTGAATATTACTTTTATTATGTATTTCAGAAATACCTCTTTGCTTCTCATGGTATAAAACCTTAGCAATATGATGTGCTTTAAAGCCTTGCTCTATAGCTATCAAAACCATGTCATATACTGATTGGACATTATCATTACAGGCTGAAGAAACCACAGCTCTTGAAAGTACCAGAAGATGGTTTAAATAGTTATGGGAAAGCAACAAGTCATTTGAAAAATCCGCTTTAAAGAAAGGTGCTGAGTAGTTATCGTTTTGCTTAAGTATATCTAAGTCACTATAAATAATATCAGGCTTATTTTTGTTAACCTCATTAACCACTTCATATAAGGCATCAACTGTTAATTCATCTCCAGAATCCACAAAAGCTATAAAGTCGCCCTTTAAGGCTACTTCTAGTTCACTTGAACACAGTGCTTCATCAAGGTTTGCATCTAAAACAAAAAGCCTGGTTTCATCTTCTTGAGCCCCCAACCAGTTCCTTATACCTAAGGAAACACACTTGCCTACAATACAGACTTCCCAGTTTGAGTACCATTGAGCTTGAATAGAGCGAACAGATCTCTGTAACTCCTCTAAGTTCTCACTTTCGAGAATCAACAACAATGATATTTTAGGCTTCTTGTAAAAGGACTTCACCCCTTTAGCTATAACACTAGAAAAGTTAGGGGTCGTATAGTGATAGTCGCCTTCTATTTGACTTGGTTTATCTATGGCAGGTGCCACAGCAATTAATGACCTTCTTTCCCGAAGTACTCTATACATAAACACTAAGAACCCATATAAAAAAAGAGGGCTATAACGCTTTACAACAACCTTAAGCCGATTACCAAGCCTCATTGACTCTGCGACATTCATCCAAGATTGAACACTTTGTTCTAAGTGAGAAATCATTAGGTCTTTTTCTTCAACACTTTGTTCTAAGTGAGAAATCATTAGGTCTCTCTCATTAATAAGACCCTCTCCTTCCTTCAGAGCATAGGTCTTTATACTTTCCATGAAATTAAACCTACCATGTAAGATATCTATGCCCTTTGGTCTTACTGGCTTCAAAAAAGCAACCTTAAGCTGAGGGTCAAAATGTGGAAAGACAATTACGCCTTCTCCATTTTCTCTACCATTATGAACAAGAGAGCTCGTATAATCTTCATTATTAATTAAAACCCGATCTAACTTAATTTCAATCGGCAATTCACATAAATCAACCCTTAAACCAACCACATCAGTAATGATACCACTTAAATCCAAATGAATTTCATTCTGGTCAATATTATAAAAAGGAAGACTCAACTTCTCTTGTTCACTATAACCATTGCCAGTGTCATAATAAACATGAACAGTGCTAGGTTGATCAAGATGCTGCTCTACTAATACATCTTTTTTTACAGCCTCACAAACAAATTGGTAACACTCTCCAAGGTTCCTTTTTGCTAAAATGAGGTGCAAATCCTCATTCAGACCAAGGTATGAGTTCTTAAACTCTGTTTCTTCTGGCACAACAAAGCTTGCGGTAATATACCTTAGATAAAGACCGCAGTCCCTTATTAGCTCTTCTATTGTATACCTTGTAAAAAAACGTATATGTGTTTCATCAAGAAGCCCCGTTGGGTGGTAGCTAAACTTATCCTCCAGCAGCTCTATAATAATTGAGTTATGAGATATATTAGGAACAGACAGTAGTATACTACCATCTTCTTTTAGTAAACCTGCTGCTGATTCTAATACCCTTCTAGGGTCATATAAGTGCTCAAGAACATCTGCAAAAATAATATAATCAAACTGAATACTTGAAAACTCTTTTAACCAATTCAATTTTTCTGCATCTTCAACAAGTATCTTTTCACAAAATTCACCCGCTCTGCTTGCCATTGCTTCATCAAGTTCAACGGCATAAACGGTACAACCTAGCTCATTTTTCATGTACTTTGACATTCGTCCGGCAGCAGGGCCAAACTCTAAAACCACACTTTTTGTCTTTACTCTATCCAACATTAATTTCATGCTATTGGACGAATCTAGATCCAAATCTATATCATATTTCATATAATGTTGTACTCTCTATAAATTAAGAACAATTACTAACACAAAAGCATTCACTGCCCCACACAAATACTAGCCCTGCACTTCCATTTCAACTTCTAACATAGGAACGCCTGCTAAGCCACATGTTACGCTACTAGCATGCGACTCAAAAGCTAATGCATCATGAACCCAGCAACATTGCGTATGCTCATCTTGCGTTCCATCTGCTATAGCAACTGTTATCGTATAGTTCCCCTGCGGCAACACAGGCATTGCAAAGCTAAACTTTGCAGAGAAAGTATCCCCCTCTTTCACCTGCAAGGGCTTATCTATAAAAGTAATATATGTATTATCTCCAAATAAAACCTGACCCAACCGATCTTTAACAAAAAAACCTATAATAGGGCGCTGTATCAATTGGTATGCTTTCGATTTAACTAACAAGCTTACTCCATCACCACCAACAACCCAACTTAGTGGTTCAGACTGCTCATTAAGCAAACAAACACCTGTAACACTTGCACTGCCATCACCAAAGTGTTCCGCATCAGAATTAAATTTAAAAATCTCAATATCATTCCTGTATTTTGATTGATTAATATATTTTAAACGCCCATCAACCCTTTTAAGGTTATTCTTATCGTTGTTTGGCAATGATTTAGATTCTTCTTTTTCTGAACGTATATCTTGTTGTTCCACATAAAGATTTTCTAAATATTTTTCACAAACAGTCTTGGCATCAGCAACAAGCTGAGTTCTACCATTTTGCAACCAAACAGCTAAAGGGCATAGATTTACTACTGCAGAAGTATCATGGCTTACGAAAAGTACCGTACCCTGCTTCATAAACGACCTTAAAAAGCGCATGCATTTTTGGGTGAAAAACACATCGCCAACAGCCAATGCTTCATCAATAACCAATATATCCGCATCTACATGAGCAATCACAGCAAATGCCAAACGAACATACATGCCACTTGAATATGATTTAACGGGTTGATCAATAAAGCTTCCAATATCTGCAAAAGCAACGATATCATCATATTTATTATCAATTTCTTCTTTAGATAAACCAAGGATGGTTGCGTTCATATAAATGTTTTCTTTGCCTGTAAATTCAGGGTTAAAACCCGCCCCTAACTCAAGCAATGCAGCTACCCTGCCGTTTACCTCAATCGTTCCTGATGTTGGTGCAAGAGTGCCACAGATAATTTGCAAAAGGGTCGATTTACCCGAACCATTACGCCCAATAATACCAACCGTTTCACCTTTCTTAACCTCAAAAGACACATCATCCAAAGCCTTGAACTCGCGAAAGAACTGTTTTCGCCCACGCCATAGACTTTGTTTAAGCCTATCTTGGGGTCTATCATAAATTTGATACGTCTTAGTGATATTTTTAACCCGAATCGCAATATCAGAGCACATCAGCAAAACCTCTTCTTGTTTTCTGGAACCATGCAAAACCCAGCCATGCAACAAACAGACTCGCGAACAAGTATATACCCAGCCCTTGCCAATTGGGCAAGTGTCCCCAAAGCAACACTTCTCGTGATTGCTCAATGACAAAAGTTAGAGGGTTCAAATAGAAAAAGGTACGGTATGATTCAGGGAAAGCTGTTGCAGGGTAAAAAATAGGACTCATAAACATCATCGCCATGACCACAATACCAATGCCTTGTCCAATATCACGGATATACGTACCCAATGATGCCAGCGCCCAAGATAAACCCATCGTTAGAAACAGCAACGGAAGCAAAACAAAGGGGAACAAAAGAACCGTCCAGTGCAAATCACCTCTTAAAACCAACATAAAACCAAGCAGCACAACAACACTGATTGCGGCATGGAACAGACTAGAGCCTAAAGAAACCCAAGGTAGTATTTCCAGAGGGAAAACGACTTTTTTTACATAATTCACATTACTCAAGATAAGTGTTGGTGCACGCGAGATACACTCTGAAAAGAGGGAATACACTATCAAACCACCAAATAGAATGCCTGCAAATTCTAGGTTATTAGTCACGCCAGGCCAACGTGCTTTAAATATCATACTAAATACAAATGTATAAACTGTCAGCAGCAGGATAGGGTTGAAAAATGACCATAAAAGCCCCATAGCAGAACCTTTATAGCGCCCAACAACTTCTCGCTTACTCATTTGATAAATTAAGGATTTGTTTTTCAGTAGGCTTTGAACCATAGCCGCTGGTGAACTAGAAAATTTTTGCATTAGCTGTTTAAATACCACTCTACAGTCTTTCGAATCCCCGTCTCAAAAGTTTCATCAGGCTTCCAGTCAAGCTCATTACTCATTTTGGTTGCATCAATCGCATAACGCCAGTCATGACCTGCTCTGTCCTGCACAAAGGTAATCAACTTCCCATGTGGGGCATTCTCTGGTTTATGCTCATCCATCAATTGACAAATTAGTTTGCAAATATCAAGGTTATTCCACTCATTAATCCCACCAATATTATACACTTCGCCCAATTCACCACGGCGAACCACGGCATCAATACCAGTGCAATGGTCACGTACATACAACCAGTCACGAATATTACTGCCATCACCATATACTGGAATAGACTCCTGCTCCAAACACTTGCGAATAACAGTGGGGATAAACTTTTCACCGTGCTGATAAGAACCATAGTTGTTGGAGCAATTGGTTGTGGTCACTGGCATGTTGTAAGTGTGAAAGTATGCACGAACCAAATGATCTGAGCCTGCTTTAGATGCTGAATAAGGTGAGTTGGGCGCATAAGGTGTAGTTTCGCTAAATGCAGGATCATCTTTTGTGAGCGTACCATACACCTCATCGGTTGAAATATGATGGAAACGGCACTTTTCTTTATCCCAACCCTTTTCTCCTTGCCAATACTGGCGAGCAGAATCTAATAGCGTGAAAGTTCCCATAACATTGGTCTTTACAAAAATCTCAGGGTCTGAAATTGAATTGTCCACATGGCTTTCTGCTGCAAAATGCACAACAGTATCAATCTCATGCTCACGCATCAGCTTATCAACCAATTCACGATTACAAATATCACCTTGCACAAAGGTGTGCCTTGACGGATTTGGCAAATCTTTCAAATTATCTATTGAACCCGCATAAGTCAGCGCATCAAGGTTAATAATACTCACATCTTTATATGTCTCTAACATATAACGTACATAGTTACAGCCGATAAAACCTGCGCCACCAGTCACTAATATATTCTTGGGGTTAAAATCACTCATTTCTTAAATCCTTGATTACTTCTGCTAAAGATACATTCCAGGGCTGAAGTTTGATATTAAAAATTGTTTCTAATTTATTACAATCCAATTCTGAATTTTTTGGACGTTTTGCTGGTGTTGGAAAGTCTGCTGTAGTAATTGCGTTCACTTGCTTAACACGCAAGGGCAACCCTTGTTGCTTGGCTTCA
>JALUNK010000096.1 GCA_027055255.1 Ghiorsea sp. | reverse complement strand
GACCCCGCTTCCGTGCTTTCTATCTCATTATGGCTTTCATTTATTGCAACCTCGGCATTACTGATTTGGGCAAGTCATCAATCGGCAAATAAACCCATACTTCTCCAAGCTTGGATGTGGTTAAAAGGTATGTTTTGGGTGTCGCTAATTGCATCCTTAGCAACACTGCCCTTGATTGGTTATGTGTTTGAGAGACTACCTGCTTGGAGCTTGCTGGCTAATGTTTTGCTTGTGCCGTTGTATGCGCTTGGGGTCTTGCCAATCGCCTTATTGGGAGAGGTTTTTGCACTTTTGGGATTGGTGGATATTGCAAGCCAAATATTTGAAATATCAGGCTTGATGATTGGCTGGGGCAATCAAATATTGTTATGGATATATACATTGCCTGCGGGTTCACTTTGGTTAAGAAGTGATATGAATGAAATGTATATTGTACTGGGTTTATGCTTGGTGTTTATAGGTCTGCTGTGGTTTAAACAGCAACGCCTTATGGCGCTGTCGTCACTTATGCTTGTGTTGTTTGTGTTTACGAATGTCATGCTATCAGAGCGCGTTTTTACAAAGCCTATGTTGTATGTATGGGATGTAGGGCAAGGTGCATCATCATGGCTGAAAACACCTGATTTTAGCTTGGTGGTGGATGTGCCTGGTAAAAAGGTCAGCAAATTTAATGGTGGCACGGTTGCAGCACAAAATATGCGTCATTTGGGTATATTACATGCCGATGCTGTGGTGCTTAGTCATGCGCAATCGGATCATGCGGGTGGTTTGCAACGATTGATAAGCAATCTGAATGATGTGGGTGAAGTGTGGCTTGCTGATATACCTGAAAACCATGTTTATTTTAAAGATGTGTTGGCATTGAAAGCAGTGCGTTGGCTCAAGCGAGGGGATAGGTTTGATGTGCAAGATGCTGCTGTGCAGGTGCTTTGGCCGCCGCAAGGTCTGGTGGTTAAAAACAGTAACAATGCGTCTTTGGTGCTGCTGATAACATTGAACACAGGGCAAAAGTTACTCTTTGCTGGTGATATGGAAGCACCTGTTGAAGCAGCTATTGTTGAAGATATGGATGAAGATATGGATGAAGTGGATGTGATGCTGATGCCGCATCATGGTAGTAAAACATCAAGCACAGCAGCATTGGTCAATACATTAAAACCAAAAATCGTGATTGCGCAAACAGGTTTTCACAATCGTTATGGGTTCCCCAAAGATGAAGTATTGAAGCGGTATGCGGCGGTGGATGCCAAGATATTAAACACGGCAGATGGATATGTTTCGATTCGGTTTGATGAAAATGGGTTGGAAGAGATTAGCTCGGATAAGTTTGGGTTCGAAGAGGTTGAGTTGGATGTGAAGTGAAACAAAAAAGGAAAGGCCTGCCAAATTCAGGGGGGGGGAGGAGAGTCAGGCAGACCTTTCTGTGGTTGTTGTTCGGAATAGTATAACCCTATTTTATGCTATGACTGTGATGCAGCGCACGAGAATAAGATGAAAGCATTTGTGTCCCCCATGAAAAAGGCCTGCCAAGGGGGAGGGGGGAAAGGGAGGAGGCAGGCCTTAGTCTTTGCAGTCATTGGACTGGCGTTGTAACCTACAAAAACAGAACCCTAAAGTATGTTAGGGGGAGGCTGCTCTCTGGTTTTAGGTTTCCCAACAAAGGGAACGCACACCACCATCAATTAGCTTCCGTATAAAACGTATCGGTTCAGTTTTATAAGTTACAACGCCAGTCCAATGTTGCGCTGTTAGGTATACTATAACAGGTATGATGCCAAAAGGATGTGACCTGTATCATAACCCTTTGTTTATATGCATTGGAGAGCCCTTTTGGTATGAATATGATGCGTTATGATTGTGTGTTTGTTGATTGTGTATGACAGAATTCTGACATTTGGTGTCAAGAATACTTGTGATATATGGATTCAACTTTTAAAGACGAAAAAAGACCTGCCAAGGGGGAGGGGGGAGAATTTGGCAGGTCTCATTGTTTTATAGTCGTTGCACTGGTGTTGTAACTTACAATAGCTAAACCCTAAGGCTAATAGGGGGACGCGGCACTTAGGTTTTAGGTTTCCCAAAAGAGGGAACGCACACCACCTTCGATTAGCTTCCATATAAAACTGTATCGGTTCAGCTTTATAAGCTACAACGCCAGTACAACCACGTCGTTAGAGGTAGTATAACAGAAGCTACAAAAAATGTCATGTTATTTCTGCTACCAACCTTGATAAAATGGCATACAAATACTCCAGTTTAAACATGGCTTAGACATCATATTTTTGCGGTTTATTCATTATTCCTATACTGTATTGATTCAACTTCTGGGGAGAGGTGCTCATATCGAATATTTACAGCGTTTGGCGCGATACAATCAATGGATGAATGCCAAGCTATACGACAAAGTGCAGCTTTTATCCGATGAAGAAATTGCCAAAGACAGAGGCGCATTTTTCTCATCCATACTCGGCACACTCAATCACCTTTTGGTGGCAGATTTGTTTTGGTTTCGCCGTTTTGCAGCATCCAAAGTTTGTAGAGAACATTTAGTAGCCATGAAAACCATGCCGCAACCAAGTGGACTCGATGATATTTTGTTTGCTGATATTCGAGCTTTGCGTACACAACGCGAAATTATGGATAAGCTGATTTTAGATTTTAGCCAAGTT
>JALUNK010000095.1 GCA_027055255.1 Ghiorsea sp. | reverse complement strand
TGGCATGGCGTTTCGCTAGTGGTGACTTGCAACATCCAGTCGCATATTTGGTGTGCAACTTTGATGCGCCTGTGGGCGATAAACCTGCGCTTTGGACACATGATGAAGTCATCACCCTATTCCATGAGTTTGGGCATGGTTTGCATCATATGATGACGGCTGTGGATGTGCGCGAGGTATCGGGCATCAATGGTGTGCCTTGGGATGCCGTGGAGCTACCCAGCCAATTTATGGAAAACTTCTGCTGGGAACGCGAAGTGCTCGACCTGTTCGCCAAACATTATGAAACAGGCGAACCCTTGCCCCAAGATAAGTTTGAGAAAATGACTGCCGCAAAAAACTTTCAATCCGCCATGCAAATGCTACGCCAAATTGAGTTTTCATTGTTTGATTTATTGCTTCATGCTGATTTTGACCCGCAAGGCGAGAAATCAGTGCAAGATGTATTGGATGAAGTGCGCAATGAAGTTGCCGTGCTTACCCCCCCTGCATTCAACAAATTCCAAAACAGCTTTTCGCATATTTTCGCAGGCGGTTATGCCGCGGGTTATTTTAGCTACAAGTGGGCGGAAGTATTGTCTGCCGATGCCTATGCGGCTTTTGAAGAAGCATCCAAGGATACAAGCATTATCAATCAGGATGTGTCTAGCCGATTCTTAAGTGAAGTATTATCCCGTGGCGGCAGCCGCGATATGATGCAAAGCTACCAAGCTTTTCGTGGTAAAGCACCTACGGTTGATGCCCTGCTTAAACATAATGGCATCAATGATTAAATAAATATTAACCGTTATTGATAAAGACTAAAGTTACATAAGGTATAAGGAGAACACCATGAAAACGCTAAGTGCCACATGTTTATGTGGGAGTATTAGAATAGAAATTCCGGATGAATTTGAATACATGGGATATTGCCATTGCTCGGAGTGTAGGAAGTTTTCAGGCTCTGATTCAGCATCTGTAGGCGGCCTTGACTCATCTAAAGTAAAAATAAAAACAGGTAACGAAAATATCACTTATTACCACAAAACTGAAGAAACTGATTTAGCTTTTTGCTCAATATGCGGCTCTAGTTTATTTACGCGTAAAAAAAGAGGAGGCAAACATAATATCCGTCTAGGTATATTAAATGATACTCCCACTCAAAAACCATCATTTCATATTTTCACTGGCTCCAAAGCCAAGTGGGAGAATATATGTGATAGCCTGCCACAGCTTGAAGAAAAGCCTTCAAACAAGTGAAAACAAAAAACTAGTGATACAATGACATCAACATGGCGGCAGCTTGCACTATCAAGCCAAGGGCTAACATCAGAGCCGTCATTTGGTGTAGGCTTGAGTGGCACGCTCAACACCATCGAACATCTTGGTTATGTGCAAATTGATACTTTATCAGTAGTCGAACGCGCTCATCATCATGTTCTTTGGAGCCGTGTACCTGATTATGATACAAACCATTTGAATCAATTGGTTCATGAAAAACAAATTTTTGAATATTGGTATCACGCTGCATCTTATCTTCCCATGCGCGACTACCGCTTTGCCCTGCGAAACATGGCATCTATTCGCAACGGAGAAAATCGTTATTACACTAAGGTTGATAAACAGTTGATGCGAGAAATCTTAGCCCGTGTTTGCGGCGAAGGACCTTTGCGACTCCGCGACCTTGATAAAGAAAATAAAACGCAGGGAAAATGGTGGGATATGGCGCCTTGTCGACGTGCTTTAGAAGTGCTGTTCATGCAGGGCGAGCTTATGGTGTGTAAGCGCAATGGCATGGAAAAGGTCTTTGACCTCACCGAGCGATGTCTGCCCGATAACATCAATCTAACTATGCCCACAACACATGAATATGCCGAATATTTGTTCGACACCACGCTTAGAGCGCATGGTGTGTTCACATGGAAGCAACTTGTACACCTTAAAACTGGAAAACCTATCAAAGATGCTATGCGTGAAGTTGTGGAACAGCGGATAGAGGAGGGTGTGATTACAAAACTAAATCATCCCCAAACGCCCAACACTTATGCTTCCACCCAAGCATTTGGGCAATCACCCGCAAGTGAAAACCTCCTAAAGATTTTATCCCCATTTGATAATGTATTGATTCATCGAGACCGTTTAAGTTCATTATTTAAGTTTGATTATACCATCGAATGTTATGTTCCCGCAGCTAAACGAAAGTTTGGTTATTTCTGCTTACCTATTCTTTTGGGCGATACATTTGTTGGCCGTATTGATTGCAAAGTGCACCGTGCTAAAAAGCAGTTTGAGGTGATAAGCTTGCATTTAGAAGAAGGAAGAGTCATCAACCAAGACCAGTTCTTTCCTTTATTAATCAGTGAGCTGCAAAGACTAGCTGACTTTAATCAATGCCCACAATTGGATGCAACCGCCATATCGCACACCTTTGGCAAACAAGTACTTCAAAGTATGCCAACGAAAAGCATTTCATAGCAAAGCGGCAACCTTGACTATATTGTTAAGCATTATGGCATTTAATATTAAAATGATGAAAGGGATAACGGTACATGGCTGATACTTCACAATTGATGTGGGGCGTGCTCTTTGGCGGCATTGGCTTGGGCTTTTTCTTGTATGGTAAGAAGCAAAAAGTAGCTATTCCCTTGGTGGTAGGTATAGCCTTGATGGCGTTTCCTTATGTTGTAACGAATACTTATGCTT
>JALUNK010000094.1 GCA_027055255.1 Ghiorsea sp. | reverse complement strand
TCATCCTCATACATATAATCATAAAAGCGTTGGTGAACTCGCATCACGACTTCTGTACCACCAATATCATCAATCAAAGGTGATGTATTTACAGCATTTTTATCTTGAGACTTCTCAACCTTTGGTGTATCACGCAACACCTCCGTCATGATAGCGGCAACCTCTTGGAATACCGTTTGCCATGCTTCACGAAGCTCAGGTGTAAAATTATTTTGCTCAATATCTTCAAGCGCAAGCAACAAGGCTTGGTTAAAATCTGTGAAATGCGCGACCTCTGCATGATAAGCCACATGCCGCTTTGCCATGCCTTCAAGAGCTGCAGAAATCTTGTGTAAATCATGTACACTTTTAAATGTAGAAAGCATGCTGGTGAATTTACGATTGAGCATGCTCACCCCACCATTAAAAATATGCGTAAGACTAGGATTTATCCGAAAAAGATGAGTATAAAAGCTACTACTTAGCTGATTGGTTTTGTCACCCAAATCTTGAATATGTTGTTTAACCAATGCTTGTTGTTGCTGAAATGACATCAATACCTCCTTTTTAAGCTGGGCGAAATAGGATAGCCGCAAAGCTTAACCAATCAAGCGTTTTTCAACTTATCACTAGGCAGCTAGGTCAAGCATGTTAGGTTTTGCATACTATAAACAATAGCGAGTATAATCATGAACAAATATCCTGAGAAAACATGCAGCATTGAACGATTGGTTAGCCACCCAAAATTGGTTGAAGCAGTATTGTCTGGGCAAAAAACAGAACAACGCCGTGATGGAGTTTATGCTTACCCTGATGAAGAGTTTGTATTGGATGGTGTTACCTTTATTGTCACAGCATTAAAGCAGCAAAAGCTAGGTGAAATGACCGATGCCAATGCACAAGCAGAAGGCTACCCATCTATGGACATGTACAAAGGGCTTATCCTCAAAATGCATAAAGGCATGGATTGGGATGAAGAAGCTTTGGTTTGGGTGCATTGCTTTAAGCGTAAAGCTTGAATATTTTCCATCCCTAAACCTCTCAATGCGTATTCTATATGCTGCGCATCATAGGCATAAGCTTAAAAGTGATGTTGCTATACCACCATCATACTGCATAGTTCCACTACATCTTTTTTTCTAGAGGCAACATGATGTCATCACTACAACTTATTTTCGGCAACAAAAATTATTCGTCATGGTCATTGCGCCCTTGGCTATTGATGAAACACTACCAAGTTTCTTTTGAAGAAAAGCGCATTCCACTTTTCACGGATGAATCCAAACAAGCCTTATCTCAACTTAACTCCAATGGTAAAGTGCCAGTGCTTATGGATGGTGATTTCGAAGTGTGGGACTCACTTGCCATACTCGAATATATTTCTGAACAATATTTAGATGGAAAAGGTTGGCCACAAAACAACCAAGCCCGAGCCGTTGCTCGTGCTGTCAGTGCTGAAATGCATTCTAGCTTTGTTGCCGTACGCAGTGAAATGCCCATGAACTGCCGCAAACAGTTCAAAAACTTCACATATTCCACAGCGGCACAAAAAGACATTGACCGTATTTGCTCACTCTGGGAAATGTGCCGCTCAACTTATGGTGATGGTGGCGCTTGGTTATTTGGCGAGTTCTCTATTGCCGATGCCATGTTTGCGCCTATCGCACTTCGTTTTCACGGCTATGGCGTTGAACTCCCTACAACCGCTCAAGCATATGTCGTCAGCATACTTCATCACCCACATATTCAAGCCTGGATAGAAGAAGGCAAGCGAGAAACAGAAGTCATCGCAGCAGATGAAATATAACCATGTCCTATTTTTAATAGTTGTTCGTTATAGAGATACATTGAAACGACAAAGGAGAACAATATGAATCAATTTATGATGATTTTTAGAAAGGATAAGGCCATGCCACAACCCTCACCTGAACAAATGCAGGCATCGGTTAAGCTTTGGCAAGATTGGATTGGTGGCATTGCCGCGCAAGGTAAACTTGTCGGCACGGAAGCACTTGGCTTTGAAGGCAAGTTGCTAAAATCAGATGGCTCTGTAACCGATGGCCCTTATGCTGAAATCAAAGAAATCGTAGGCGGTTATTTAACCTGTAAAGCCGACAGCTTGGATGAGGCTGTCAGCCTTGCCGATGGCTGCCCTATGTTTGCCATGGGTGGCACAGTTGAAGTACGCTCTGTGATGGATATTCCGAAATCATAGACCATCAAGGCTTCATCATGGGTTGGTAAATGTTTACCAACCCTTTAGCTTTCATACCGTGAACGAACAAACACTTATTCCCCACTTATTTCGTACTGAGTCGAGTAAAATCGTTTCAGTTTTGTGCAAAACCTTTGGTTTAGCCAACATCCAAATTGCTGAAGATATTATGGCGGACACTTTCCTACTCGCTACGGAAACTTGGGCAAGCAAAGGTGTGCCTGAGAGTCCCAGTGCATGGTTATATAAAGTCGCATCCAATCGCACCAAAGATTATTTACGCCGTGATTTGCTGTTTTATCAAAAAATTAAACCTGAACTACAACACACAAGCCCCGAACCAGAGTCTATTGAAACCTTTGAAATCAATGTTTCAGAAGACAGCATCAACGATAGTCAATTGCAAATGCTCTTCGCTTTGTGCCATCCCGGCATTACTCGAAATGCCCAAATTGCGCTTTCCCTGCGCATTCTCTGTGGCTTTGGCATTGAAGAGATTGCCCGCGCTTTTTTATCCAATAAAAGTGTCATCAACAAGCGTTTATTTCGCGCCAAACAAAAGCTGCGTGAATCCAATATCCCCGTAGCCTTGCCCCCTGAAGATGAGCTTTTGCCACGTTTGGACAATGTGCTCACCATTTTATATTTGCTTTTCAATGAGGGCTATTACTCATCCACAGAGGACATCCCCCTGCGCAAAGACTTCTGCGTGGAAGCTATTAGTCTCACCCACTTGCTCTGCCAGCATCCGCAAACCAACACCCCCAAAGCAAATGCGCTCTTGGCATTGATGTGTTTCCACGCGTCCCGATTTGATGCCCGTGTGGATCAACATGGGCATATGATTCTCTATGATGACCAAGACGTATCCCTGTGGGATGCAGCATTGATTAAGCAGGGTTTGTTTCATCTATCAGCCTCTGCAACAGGCGAGGAGACATCCAAGTATCATTTGGAAGCTGCCATTGCTTACTGGCATACCCAGCATCAAACGCCCGAACAAAAATGGGACAACATACTTTTTTTGTATAATCGCTTATTACAAATTGAATATTCTCCCATTGCAGCGCTCAATCGCGCGTATGCCTTTGCCCAAGTCCATGGGAATGAGAAAGCGATTATCGAGGCTGAAAAGACTGGGCTTGGCGAACATTATTTGTATCATCTCTTACTTGCCGATTTGCATACTGATGTTGCCAAAAAGCGCCAACATTTACGCAGCGCCCTTGCGCTTATCCCATCCAACAACGAAAAAATGTTTATTCAACAAAAGATAGACGCGCTAGACTAGCGCAAGGAGTTTTTATGCCAGCCCAAGCTATTTTCGACCATCTCGCCACCAACCTCAACCTTTCACATCAAGGTGAATCGGGGCAAATGTTTGGTAAGCAGTGCATCAAAGTTGGTGGCAAAGCTGCCGTGGCGCTGTTTAAAGATAACTTGGTTTTTAAACTGCCTGCCGCAGAAATTCAGCAAGCATTATTATTGGAAGGCAGCGAGCTTTGGGATCCATCGGGTAAAGGCAGAGCCATGAAAGAGTGGGTACAAATCCCGATTGACCATGAAGATAAGTTTTCGCGCTTAGCAAGCCTTGCCGCAGACTACGTTTCCCCATGAATGGTCAATACAAAGCACTATGGCTGAATGATGATGACGATTTGGAAGTCATCGACCAGCGCTATTTACCTTTTGAAAAGAAAACCCGCATTTTAATAACAGCACATGATGCTTGTGAAGCCATTCAAGATATGACCGTGCGTGGCGCGGGCGTGATTGGTAATGTAGCTGCTTTTGGCGTGTATTTGGCAGCACGTGAATTTGAGGGTGATAAAAGTCAAATCAAACAAACGGCGATGAAAATTCGTGTATCTCGACCTACTGCTGTAAACTTGATGTGGGCAGTGGATAGAATGTTAAACATCGTTGCCCAAAGTGATGATGTCATCCATGACTGTAAAGCCGAGGCCATGGCTATCGCTGATGAAGATGTGTTACGAACACAAAAGATTGGCAAAATTGGCTGTGACATCATTGAAAACATCATGGTAGAGAGAAAGATAAACCAGTTTAATATCTTAACCCATTGCAATGCAGGGTGGTTGGCAATTATTGATAGCGGCTCTGCCCTTGCTCCCATCTATGAAGCACACAAGCGAGGCATAGCTATTCATGTTTGGGTGGATGAAACCCGCCCGCGCAATCAAGGCGCAAGCCTCACATCTTGGGAATTATTGGATGCGGGGATTTCGCATACCATCATCCCTGATAATACAGGCGGACACCTGATGCAGCAGGGCAAAGTCGATATGGTGATTACAGGTGCAGACAGAGTAGCCCTCAATGGCGATGCGGCGAATAAAATTGGTACATACCTCAAAGCTTTGGCAGCCAAAGACAATAATGTGCCCTTTTATATTGCGCTTCCCATCAGCACATTTGATTTTGAATGTGATAATGGTGTATCTGATATTGATATTGAAATACGCAGTGAAGATGAAGTGCATCTTATGCGAGGCATAGATAAGCATGGAAACGTACAAAACATACGCATCACTCCAGAAGGAAGTGCCGCCATCAACTATAGCTTTGATGTCACACCTGCCCGATTGATTACAGGTTTGATTACCGAAGCAGGTTTGATTGCACCCAACAAAAATGCCATTGGCAAATTGAAATGATAAAACAACTAAAATCGTCATACTCACGTTTAGGTGAATTGCGAAGCAAGAGAGTATCCCTTGGGGGAAGGTGGGTATCCATATCAAACAGCATAGATTCCCGCCTTCGCGGGAATGACATGAGAGGGAAAAAATGATTGATGGTGTTATCAAATATCATGTGGAACACCGCAACACAAAAACACCCAATTTCTCACAATATGCCGAACTTGAAGCATTACGCGTTCGATTATTTGCGCTCGGTTTAATTGGCGAAACACCCGATGGCATTGGTTATGGCAACTTGTCACTTCGCAATCATGGGGAGCATGAATTTACCATTACAGCTACGCAAACAGGAAAACAGCCCACACTCAACCCAGCAAAATATATCCGTATTACAGATTATAATTTTGACACCTTTACCGTCTATTCAGAAGGCGAATTTAAACCCAGCAGTGAAGCTTTAAGTCATGCCATGATTTATGCGGTTCACCCTGACATTCAAGCTGTGATTCATATCCATTCCAAACCGCTTTGGCAAATGATGATAGATACACATGCACTTGCCACCACAGCAGAATACGGAACCGCAGGCATGGTGCATGAAATCGCGAACCTTTATCAATCATGCGACCCTTTCAAACACAATGCGTTTGTGATGAAAGGGCATGAAGATGGTATCATCACTTTTGGCAAAACCATAGCGGATGCCGAGCTGAAACTTTATCACATTATCCAAATATATTTGGACAAACAAAAGAGCAACGGAATAAACAATGACTCAGCAACATAGAAGCATGGGGTTACTTGGCGCCATTTCCATTGGCATAGGTGGCATGGTGGGCGGTGGCATTTTTGCTGTGTTGGGTGAAGCGGTATCTTTAGCACATGGCGCAACAGCCGTTGCTTTTCTTTTTGCAGGAAGCGTGGCTTTGCTCACCTCATATGCCTATGCCAAATTTTCTGTAACCTATCAAAACCGTGGGGGTACAGTGGTCTTCATCGATCATGCTTTTGGGCACAACTTATTATCCAGCAGCGTGAATGTGATGTTGTGGCTCAGTTATTTGGTCACCATTGCTTTATATGCATCCGCCTTTGCCGCATACGGACAAACCTTTTTCCCAGGTGAGCATAGTCCGTGGTTAGCGCATATACTAATCAGCGCGGTGATTATATTTGCTGCTTTAATCAATGTGGTCAGCGCATCCTTGGTTGGTAAATCTGAACTTGCCATTGTCTTGATTAAAGTCTCGCTACTGATATTGATTATTGTGGTCAGCTTACCCTATGTCAGCATGGATAAAATCGCACCTGCCCACTGGGAATCCCCGCTTGCTATCATCACGGCAGGTATGATTATTTTTGTGGCTTATGAAGGCTTTGAATTGATTGCCAACGCAGCAGAAGACATTAAAAATCCCAGCTCCAATTTGCCCAAAGCTTTCTATATTTCTACCGTGCTGGTGATTGCATTGTATATCTTGATTTCTATTGTCACCGTTGGCGTGGTTCCTGAAGCGCAACTGATGCAAGCCAAAGATTATGCATTGGCATTTGCTGCCAAACCTGCACTGGGTGATATTGGGTTTACCATTGTTTCCGTGGCAGCATTATTATCCACATTCTCTGCCATCAATGCCACCATTTATGGTAATGCTCGCTTGGGCTATTTCCTTGCCAAAGAAGGTGAGCTACCCCAATTATTGGGAACAGAGAAACGAAACATTCCTAGCTTTGATATTTGGGTGATTACCCTATTTAGCCTACTGCTTGCCAATACCATTGAACTCACTGAAATCGCCATCATTGGTAGCGCGGGATTTCTGCTAATTTTTGCTATTGTTAATATCGCAGCATACAAACAAGCCGATGCCATTGGCGGCAGTAAACCTTTATTGCTGCTGGCGACACTTGCCAGTATAGCAGCGCTTATCACTTTGTTGGTTTACACCTATACCAATAACCCCAAAGCCATTTTAGTCTTTAGTGTTTTTATTCTTATATCCATTGCTTTTGAATTGATTTATGGCCGGTTCGTACGCAAACATTTTTTACAACGCAACTATCATTAGAGCCTGTTCACACTAATGAAAACTTTGAAGTAGTGATGCTGTAATCAAATGCCAGCCATCCACCAACACAAACAAGATGATTTTAAGAGGCAATGAAATCATCACAGGAGGTAACATCATCATCCCCATACTCATCAATACCGAAGCCACTACTAAATCCAGCACTACAAATGGAATATAAATTAAAAAACCAATTTCAAAAGCCGTACGCAGCTCGCTAATGACGAATGCTGGTATCAACACAAACATTGGCGTTTCTTCTGCAGTCGCTGGTTTCTCAATCTCACCTGCATTGATAAAGAGAATAAGGTCATCTTCTCGTGTTTGTTTCAGCATAAAGCCGCGCAAAGGATCTATCGCTTTGTCCATAGCTTCAGATTGTGTGATATCTTCATTTAAGTATGGTGTTAATGCTGTGCTATCAATGGTATTCCACACTGGCATCATGATGAACATGGTCATAAACAAAGCTAAGCCAACTAGGATTTGAGTGGGTGGACTTTGTTGCGTGCCCAAAGCCTGCCTTAAGAAGGCAAAAACAATAAGAATACGTGTAAACGATGTCATCATCACCAAAATAGATGGTGCAAGGGCAAGCACAGTTAAGCCTGCAACAATTTTTAACCCTGTAAACCATGAATCAGGGTCTTCAGCTTCTCCCAAACTTATTGAAAAGGTTGGAATGTCCGCAGCACTTGCAAGTTCTGGCACAAGAAACATGAATAATAATAAAATTTTAAGCATCTTGTTCCTCTATATCAGAAGAAACATTTGCAATTCTTTGCACACCATTCACGCCCACACCTAACAGGTAGTGTTGCTTGCCATGTTTGATTTCAACTACGCTATTCTTACTATCAATGTGCAAACGTTGTAGCACTTGCATTTGCCCTTCTTTGCATGGCACAACTTTATCTTGAAAGCGGCGAATCAACCAAACCAAACCCGCAAAAACAGCCAATACTAATGCTAATGCACCAATAGACTGTGCCATCATTACACCAAAACTCGTCTCCCCCATATCAGTCTACGACAAGCTCTGAATACGGTCGCCTTGCGGCACAACTTCAACCACACGAACACCAAGTTTACCATCGGCAGACACCACTTCACCACGCGCAAACACTCGGCCATTGGCTAAAATATCAACTTCCGCATTAGCCTCTTTTTTTAAATCTAAAACCATGCCTCGATGCAACCGTGAAACAATATGTAGAGGTAGTTCAACCCTTCCTAACTCAACACTGATGTCCAAGGGCACGTGCATAATCGCTTCCAGATTCACCTTTTGCCCACTCGCAGAAGGATTTGCGCCTTTCTCATCCATCGCTTCATCAATTTCAGACATATCTTACTCCCATCATTAGTTTTGAGAAATAGGTTCGAGCAGTTCTGCTGCCAGTAATCCATCTTGGCTTCCAGGCATGGCTTCAAATAACGACACGGAAGAAACCCACAGTTTCGCTGGGTCATGCTCATTTTTGTTCAAAGGTAAAAAGTCACCCGCTCTCAAACTTAAAAACTGTTGGATATTTAAGTGACATGTTCCAAACTCAAGGCGCGCTGTAAGTGGTACTTGATCAAGACCTTTCTCAAGGCTGCTCTGCCATGCTGCATCCATGGGGTTCACTTCATCAGAGGATGCTGTGCGCAGGTTATCCAATATGGGTGCTAAAAAAGTCCTCGGATAATGCAGCTGAACATACCCTTTAAGGTCTTCCGATATATCAATGGCAAAAGGAACTGAAAAACACATATCTGATGCAGATGCTAGCCCTAAAAACTGGGCTTCAACTTCAATTTTTTGTAGCACATATTGTTTCTTTGAAACAGGGGTCCACATACGATCCAACAACTTCTCAAGCGATTTACCAACGCGTCTAGCAAGTTTCATCTCTACGGGTGAAAGCGTATTCGCATCAGCCTCATACGCTTCCCCAAGACCTCCCAACATGGCATCAATATATGCAATGACCAAGGGTAAATCCCAAGCAACCACCATCCGACCAAAATCTTGCACATCGTAGATGAAATATACTTGTGGTTTCTTTTTATCTTCGGCGACAATGTCTGCATAAACACGCTGCTCTATATTTTCCCCATCCAACAGTATTTCACGTTGAAATATTTCAATCCATATTTCTTTTAATGCCTCGCTCATACGCTGCTGCAACGTACTAAACAAAGGATAACGCTCAGGGCCATTATTTGCTGCAACCTCGAAGTCAAAGTCTTCTATATGTTTGGGTTGTGGCACATCAGGCAATGTCGCAAATAGTGCATCCGCCTCTTCACTCGGCACCACAGCCTGCATCAAAGCATCAATTTCCTCTGGTGCTAAAATAGGCTCAGTTGCTTCAGGCGTTTTATTTTCCTGCGTCATTGCGAAACAAAGTCCGTGAAGTACATGCTTTTGACAGGTTTACCACTCACCAACCGATTAATACGATAAACAATATCCTCTTTAAGGTCGTATTTACCTTGCGGCGTACGAATCTCTGCAAATGTTTTGCTGGATAGCAGTGTTAACACCATATCATTGATTTTAATCATTTGTTGCTCAACACGCGCCTGGGCGGCTTCATTGCGTAGCTCTAACTTTATTTTTGCTCGTAAAAAGCGGCTCACATCTGTATCGGCCAAGTTGATCGTAATGTCCGCAATATCAATAAAAATAGGCGGCGCATCGGGATCTTCATCCTCAGCTTCAGGTATTTCTGTGTCCACCGCCTGCCCCTCAACTTGCGCTTGTTCTGTTGGCTCTGGTGGCTGTTCCATTGCCATCATTTTCCAAGCAATAAAACCTCCAATACCTAACAAAATTATAAGAAGGACTAAATTAATAATCGGCAGCAAACCTCCCGATGCTTTTTTAGGTGCTTCTTCTTTTTCTTCCGCCATGGTGAAACTCCTTCCTATTTATACACAACAATATCAACGCGCCGATTTCTTTCTCTTCCGTATACCGTTGCATCCGTAGATACGGGACGCGAAGGACCGTAGCCAGCTAAAGATAACCGTGAAGAGCTCACACCCTCTGCTTCAAGGATATGCAAGACTGATGCCGCTCTTGCCAAGCTTAAGCTCCATGGATCCGCAAACTGTCGGTTTGGTTCAAATCTATTGTCCGTGTGCCCATTCACACTGATGAGACCAGGCGATGTCGCTAACATCCGAGCCAATCGACGTAATGCCTTGATATGTTTGGCTTTTAATTTAGCCGACCCTTTCACAAAAAGAGCCGCGTCTTCCATGCGTAGGTACAATCGATTTTTCACAATCAAGGCACGGATATTATGTTTAA